>NZ_JBHXFJ010000016.1:0-126832 GCF_042722465.1 Streptomyces sp. NPDC127098 | reverse complement strand
GGCTGACGCCGGGTGGCGGCTCGGTCGTCCGTGGTTACCCCTGTTCCTGGAGGGACCGCCGCGGGTGGTCCCCGTAGCGGAAGGGGCCCCCTGCGTGTCCGTTCCACCATCACCGCCCTCGCCCTGGTCGTGGCCGGCCTCGCCGGCACGGCGGGCAGCGCCGCGGCGGACGCCGACGTCGACTTCAGCGGCGACGTCAACCTGAACGTTCTGCCGTGCACCAGCAACCTCAACGTCATCGCCATCCCTATCGAGGTGCTCTCCTCCGAGCCGGTCGGCACCTGTTCGAACGGCTGACCGCGCCACGCCCCGCAGCGTTGAACCCCCGCCCTTCGGGCGGGGGTTCAACGCGCTCCGGCCGGTTCCGCCGCGTCTCAGGGGACGCGCACGACCTGTCCGGCCCAGGAGAGGCCGCCGCCGAAGGCGAAGAGCAGGGCGGGGGCGCCGGTCGGGATCTCGCGGCGCTCGATCAGCTTGGACAGCGCCAACGGCACGGACGCGGCCGAGGTGTTGCCGGAGACGACGACGTCCTGGGCGACGACGGCCTGCGGGGCGTCCAGCCGGCCGACGATGCCCTCGATGATGCGCAGGTTGGCCTGGTGGGTGACGATCGCGCCGAGTTCGCGCGGGCTGACGCCGGCCCGCTCGCAGGCCTCCCTGGCCAGCGGGGCGAGGGCGGTGGTGGCCCAGCGGAAGACCGTCTGGCCGTCCTGGGAGAACGTGGGGTGCCAGTCGCCCCGGATGCGGACCGCGTCCCGCCTGGTGGGGTCGGAGCCCCACACCACGGGGCCGATGCCCTCCTCGTTGTCGCTGGCGCTCAGGACGGCGGCGCCGGCGCCGTCGCCCAGCAGGATGCAGCTGGTGCGGTCGGTGTAGTCGGTGATGTCGGACATCTTCTCGGCGCCGATGACGAGAGCGTGCCGGGCGGCGCCGGCCCTGATGGCGTGGTCGGCGGTGGCGAGCGCGGTGGTGAAGCCGGCGCAGGCGTTGTTGAGGTCGAAGGTGACGGCCGCCGGGATGCCGAGCCGGCCGGCGACCTGCGCGGCGGTGGACGGGGAGCGGTCGATGTTGGTGCAGGTGGCGACGATCACCTGGCCGATGTCGGCGGGGTCGACGCCGGCCGACGCCAACGCCTTCCCCGCCGCGGCGACGGCCAGGTCGGTCACGGTCTCGTCCCTGGCGATGCGGCGGGTGACGATGCCGGTCCGCTGCCGGATCCAGGCGTCGTCGGTTTCGACCATGCCGGCCAGGTCGTCGTTGGTGAGCACGTGCTCGGGCTGGTAGTGGCCAAGCGCGGTGAGGCGAGTCATGACCACAATATAGCGACCGATCGGTCGGACTTTATAGCCCCTCCGCCCCTCCTATAGTGGTGGGCATGAGCCCGCGTCACTCGGCCGCCGAGGCCCGCCGCACCAGGGAGCGCATCATCGAGCGCAGCGTGGACCTGGCCTCGATCGAGGGCCTCGAAGGTCTCACCATCGGCCGCCTCGCGCTCGACCTCGGCATCAGCAAGTCGGGGCTGCTCGGTCACTTCGGGACCAAGGAGGCCCTCCAGCTCGCGGCGCTCGGGCGGGCCGCGGCCATCTTCAGCCAGGAGGTCTGGCGCCCGGCCGCCGACGCCGCCCCGGGGCTGCCGCGGCTGCTCGCGGTCTGCGACGCCTGGATCTCCTACCTGGAGCGCGAGGTCTTCCCCGGCGGCTGCCTCTTCGTCTCCTCCACCTTCGAGTACGACGGCCGCAGCGGCCCCGTACGCGTGCTGCTCCAACGCCAGTTCCAGGCCTGGGAGCACCGCCTGACCGCCGAGGTCAGGCGCGCCGTCGCCGCCGGCGACCTCCCGCCGGACACGGACCCGGCCCAACTCGTCTTCGAGCTCTACGGCGTGATGATGAGCCTCAACCACACCATCCAGCTGCACGGCGCCGGCCGCTCCCCGGCGCGCGCCAAGGCCGCCGTGGCCCGCCTCCTCACGACCGGCTGACCGGGTGGGCGCTCCGCATCGCGCCGGAGTACGCCTCGGGCACCCCTTCCAGGTGCTCGGACACCGCGGCCAGGAAGGCGCGCAGCAGCGGGGTCGCGTTGTGGCGGTCCAGGTCCTCCTGGGAGCGCCACACCTCGTAGAGGAAGAACCGGCCGTCCTCCTGCTCGTGGAGGTGGTACTGGAGACTGCCCTCGTGCCCCCTGGACGGCTCGACGAGGTCGAGCAGGAGGGCCCTGAGCTCGTCGGCGTGGCCCGGCCGCGGGGTCAGGAATCCGTAGAGCGAGACCGGCGTTCGTTCGATCGTTGTCGTCGTCATGCGGCCGACGCTAGGACGTGACATCCGTGTCAGATTCAAGCCGGACCGATGTGAGGTGGGTCACGTGAAGATCGGGGAGTTGTCCCGGGAGACGGGCGTGGCGATCCGTCTCCTCCGCTACTACGAGGCGCAGGGGCTGCTCGCCGCCGAGCGCGGCGAGGGCGGCCACCGCCGGTACGGCCCCGAGGCGCCGGTCGCGGTCGCCCGCATCCGTGCCCTGCTCGCCGCCGGGCTCCCCACCCGGGTGATCCGTTCCCTCATGCCCTGCTACTCCGATGACGGCACCCGGCTCGAACCCTGTGTGCTCGACCACCTCAGGGACCAGGCGGCCGACCTCGACACCCGCATCGCCGAGCTCACCGAGGCCCGCGCGGCCCTCGGCGACATCCTGGCGGCCGCGTCCGGAGGCCCCGTGCGGGTCGGCGCCTGACCGCCGGGCGGGTGGTTTCTCACGGTCGGCTCGCCGCCGCGCGCGTCGGTCCGTGCCCACGGCGTTACTCTCGGCGAGCCAGCGGGCGGACGGGCGGCCGGCGAACCCCTCGTGCCGTGTTCCGATGGGAGCAGAGAGATGGCCGTGTGCTTCACCCCCGGACAGGTGGGCGCGTCCGGGCGGATCGTGCAGGAGTACTGTGCGTACGTCGAGGTCGTGATCCAGGCGCACTACTGCGCGACGACGGGCGGGTGTCTCAGGTTCACCCGGCCCTCGAACGGCGGGACCGAGTTCTTCGACGAGCCCACGGACACCACTCGCTGTCGCTTCTTCGGCGAGTTCCTGAAGGCCCACCACCCGAGGCTCGACGTCGACTTCGTCGTGCAGGCCTGTGAGGCGCGCAAGAAGGCGGTCGACCCCGACGACGAGGACAACGAGCCCTTTCCCGTGCCAGACATCATCGCGCAGCGGCCCACGCGGAAGGAGGTCTACGAGATCAAGCCGCGCAACGCGGCGGGCCGGCGGGACGCCAAGGACAAGATCGACCGCTTCCTGGCGATGACCGACTTCCTCCGCCAGACGGGCCCCATGACGCGCTACGACCGCGGCACGCTGTACCGGCCGGACGAGCCGTTCGAGCTGTACGACGCCCCGATCACCATCTTCGGCCAGGTCAAGGTGGTTCTCCACGTCGTCGGGGAGGGCCAGGGGGTCGTCCTGCACGAGATCTGTGTGGAGTCGCTCCTCACCTCGCCCGAGGCCAAGGTGGCGATCAAGATCGTGCTCGGCATCCTGTTCCTGGTCCTGCTGCGAAGGGGACTGCGGACCGTGCCTGGCGGGGTGCCGGCACCCACGTTCGCCTGGTCCTCGCCCCTGGGACAGGGAGTGGGCAGGGAGCGGCCGAACGAACCGCAGGACGTGCGCTACGTGCAGGTGATGTTGAACGAGTCGCGCCGGCTGGACGGGGTGGCCCCCATCGGCGTCGACGGACTCGTGGGACCGGAGACCATCGGGGCCATCGAGGACTTCCAGACGGCGGTCACCGGCATCGTCGACGGGGCCGTCGACGTCGGAGGGCCGGCGATCGTCGCCCTTGAACAGTCCCACGCCGACGCGCTGGTCGCCGCCATGTCGCTGTCCGACGTGGACGGCTTCGACCTGAGCGCGCTGAAGGCGTATCCGCCCATCGACGAGCAGTTGCCCGACGATGTGAGGGCCATCGCGCAGGAGTACATCGACACCGTGCACGCACGGGCCTGAGTGGGCGTCGGACGGCCGGACCGGTCAGTCCCAGCTGGCGAAGTAGGACGCGGCCATGTCCTCGCCGCCGTGGCCCTGTGCCGAGGCGCGGCGGAAGCGGTCCGCCCCCGCGGCGGCCAGGTCGAGGCGGACACCGGCGGACTCGGCGGCGGCCAGGATGAGGCGGGCGTCCTTCGCCGCGGTGTCCACCGTGAAACTGGGCGCGAGTTCGCCCGATCGGATCGCCGCCGCCTTGACGCGGAGGTAGGGGAGGTCGAGCGCGCCGCCCGCGACCGCGCCCAGGAAGTCCTCGGGGTCCACGCCGAGGCCCTTCGCCAACGCCAGCGCCTCCGCCGTGCCGTGCGTGACCGCCAGCACCCAGCTGTTGCAGACCAGCTTCAGGCGCGAGGCGGCGCCCACCTCGTCGCCGACCCAGAGGGCGCGGGAGCCGACGGCGGAGAAGACGGGCGCGAGCGGCTCCCTGGCGGCCGGCGGACCGGCGGCCAGGACGGTCAACTCGCCGGCCTCCGCGGGCTGTCTGGTGCCGAGCACGGGCGCGTCCACCAGGGTCAGGCCCTCCTCGGCGGCCAGCACCACCAGGTCGTCGAGGCCCTCCGTGCCCACCGTGGAACTCTGCGCCCAGACCGCGCCCTCGGCGAGCCCGGGCGTCGCCGACCGCATCGCGGCCAGCGTGGCGGCCCCGTCGTGGAGCATGGTGAGCACCACGCCGGCGCCCTCCACCGCCTCGGCGGGCGAGCCGGCGACCGTGGCGCCGTCGGCGGCCAGCGGTTCGGCCTTGGAGCCGGTGCGGTTCCAGACGCGGACGTCGTGCCCCGCCCGGCAGAGGTTGCGGGCCATCGGGGCGCCCATGATGCCGGTGCCGAGCACCGCGACGCGGGGGGCCGGCATCTCACACCACCTGGTGCAGCCAGCGGACGGGCGCGCCCTCGCCCGCGTGGCGGAAGGGTTCGAGCTCGTCGTCCCAGGGCTTGCCGAGCAGCCGGCTGATCTCCAGCTGGAGGTCGCTCTCGCCGCGCGCCGCCCGCGCCGCGGCGGCGCGCAGCCGGTCCTCGGGGATCATGATGTCGCCGTGGATGCCGGTGACGGCGTGGTAGATGCCCAGGTCGGGGGTGCAGCTGTAGCGCTCGCCCTCGGCGGCGGGGCATGGCTCCGAGGTGACCTCGAAGCGCAACAGGTGCCAACCGCGTAGGGCGGAGGCGAGCTTGGAGGCGGTGGCGGCCTCGCCCTGCCAGGAGAGCTCGGCGCGCCAGGTGCCGGGGGACGCGGGCTGCCTGGTCCAGTCGAGGCCGACCCGGGCGCCGAGCACTCCGGCGACGGCCCACTCGATGTGTGGACACAGCGCACGCGGGGCGGAGTGCACGAACAGAACACCACGTGTCGTCACCGGGACCTCCACTCTTGGCTACCTGCGCCCGCGGCGAGCCTCAAGGCGCCCCCTCCTACACCGGCCCCGCGCACGAACAGTAAACACCATTGGCAACTTTTTGCGGCAAAATGGACAACGGGTGACGCGCGGTCATCTTTTACTCTTGTTGAGGGCGCGCGTCGGCCGTGGCCACTGCCAGGTCCCAAGCTACCGCCCCGCCGCACACCCCCAAGAACACCGACGGACCCCCAGAGGAAACTGAATGCCGGTCAGCCGCCGCTCGCTCGCCGCGACGTCCGCCCTGCCCCTCGTTCTGGTCGTCACACTGGCCGCCTGCACCTCGGAGGGCCCGCGGGAGGCGGCCCCCGCCCCCGACGAGGTCGCGACCCCGGCCCCGGAGTGGAACACGAGCCCCGACTCGGTGGCCGCCATCGGGGACTCCATCACCCGCGCCTTCGACGCCTGCTCCCTGCTCTCCGACTGCCCCGAGGCGTCCTGGGTCACCGGCACGGACACCGCCGTGAGCAGCCTGGCGCAGCAGTTACTGGGCGAGGCGACCGCCGAGCGGTCATGGAACCTGGCGGCGACCGGCGCCCGGGTCGCCGACCTGCCGGCCCAGGCGGCCGAGGCCGTCCGCCACGAACCCGAGCTGGTCACCGTCCTGATCGGGGCCAACGACGCCTGCGCGGCCGACGTGGCGTCCATGACCAGCCCGACGGAGTTCAGGGCGGCGCTGACCGAGGCGTTCGGCGTGATCAGGGAGGAGCTCCCGGAGACCGGCATCTATGTGTCGAGCGTCCCCGACCTGATGCGGCTCTGGGAGGAGGGCAGCGAGTCCTTCATGGCCCGCACGGTGTGGCAGATGGCCAACATCTGCCCCTCCATGCTGAGCGACGCGAGCGACGACGGCGTGTCGGCCGGCGAGCGGCGCGCGGAGGTGCGGGCGCGCGTGCAGGAGTACAACACGGTGTTGGAGGACGTCTGCGCCGCGGACGAGCTCTGCCGCTACGACGGGGGCGCGGTCTTCGACTTCCGCTTCACCTCCAGCCACCTCAGTGACTGGGACTGGTTCCACCCGAGCCGGGAGGGCCAGTCCGAGCTGGCCGCGCTGGCCTACGAGCAGATCACGACGGACCAGCCGGCCGAGCCGGCGGCGCCCCGCGTGGACTAGTCAGGGCCGAAACGCGGTATCCATTCCCTGACCTTCGTGGGACCTTCCCGACCATTGACAGGGTATGGCCCGCCTCCTAACGTTCTCGCCAGGATTTCGAACGACTAACGAAATATCGAACGTGGCGGAGGGGCGCTTCCCGTGCGTATCACCGGAATCAGCACGCATGTCGTCGGCACACCCTGGCGGAACCTCACCTATGTGCAGGTCCACACGGACGAGGGCCTGACCGGCGTCGGCGAGACCCGCATGCTGGGGCACACCGACGCCCTGATCGGCTATCTCAGGGAGGCGCAGGCGAACCACATCGTCGGCTCCGACCCGTTCGCCGTCGAGGACCTGGTGCGCCGGATGAAGTACGGCGACTACGGGCGGGCCGGCGAGATCGTGATGTCCGGCATCGCCTGTGTCGAGATGGCCTGCTGGGACATCAAGGGCAAGGCGCTCGGGGTCCCGGTCTGGCAGCTGCTCGGCGGCCGGGCCAACGCCTCGGACAACCGGGTCAAGGCCTACGCCAACGGCTGGTACACCGTCGAGCGCACCCCGGAGGCGTTCCACAAGGCCGCCAGGGCGGTCGTCGAGCGCGGCTACCGCGCCCTCAAGCTCGACCCCTTCGGCACCGGCAACTTCGAGCTCGACCACGCCGAGACGCTGCGCTCGATCTCCCTGGTCGAGGCGGTGCGGGACGCCATAGGCCCCGAGGCCGAGCTGCTGCTGGAGATGCACGGCCGGTTCAGCCCGGCCACCGCGATCCGGCTCGCCGGCGAGCTCGAGCGCTTCGCGCCGTCCTGGCTGGAGGAGCCGGTGCCGCCGGAGAACCTGAAGGCGCTGGCCAAGGTGGCCGCCAAGACCAACCTCCCGATCGCCACCGGCGAGCGGATCCACGACCGGATCGAGTTCCGGGAGCTGTTCGAGTCGCAGGCCGTGGACATCATCCAGCCCGACCTCGGCCACCTCGGCGGCATCGGCGAGATGCGGAAGCTGGCCGCCACCGCGGAGACCCACTACGTGCTGGTCGCCCCGCACAACGTCGGCGGCTCGGTGCTCACCGCGGCCAGCCTCCAACTCGCCGGCTGCACCCCGAACTTCAAGATCCTCGAACACTTCAACGACTTCGCGGACGCCGAGATCAAGAAGGTCGTCAAGGGCGCGCCCGAGGTGGTCGACGGCTACTTCACGCTCTCCGAGGAGCCGGGCCTCGGCGTGGAGCTCGACACCGAGGCGGCGGCCGAGTTCCCGCAGCAGCAGGCCCACTTCGACCTGTGGGCCGAGGACTGGCACAAGCGCGACGGCGGGGCGAAGCGGTCGTGACCGGTGACGCCCGCAGCGTGCTCGTGGAGCGGCCCGGAGCCCATCGTCTGGTGACCGGCGAGCCGCCGGCCCCGGGCCCGGGCGAGGTCCGGGTGCGGGTGCACGCCGCCGGGGTGTGCGCGAGCGACCGGGAGGTCTACGACGGCACCCGGGCCGCCGGTTACGTCCGTTACCCGGTGGTGCCCGGGCACGAGTGGTCGGGCACCGTGGACGCGGCCGGGACCGGCGTCGACGCCGCGCTGGTGGGCCGCGGGACGGTCGGCGAGGGCTTCCGCGCCTGCGGGGTCTGCGACCGCTGCCGCGGCGGCGAGACCAGCCTGTGCACCGCCGGATACGAGGAGACCGGGTTCACCCAGCCGGGCGCCTTCGCCGACTACCTGGTGCTGCCCGCCCGGCTGCTGCACCCGCTGGCCGACGACGCCGACCTGACGGCGGCCGCCCTGCTCGAGCCGGCCGCCGTGGTCGCGGCCGCCGTGCTGCGGGCCGCACCGCGCGCCGGCGAACGCGTCGCCGTGGTGGGCGCCGGCACGCTCGGGCTGCTCGCGGTCCAGCTGCTCGCCGCCTCCTCCCCGGCCGAACTGCTGGCCGTCGACCCCCGGACCAGGCCGCTGGAACAGGCCGCCGCGATGGGTGCCACGGTCACGGCCGCGCCCGAGGAGTCCAAGGAGCTGCACGGCCGCTACGACCTGGTGGTGGAAACGGCCGGCGCGCCCGGCACCGCCCGTGACTCCTGCCTGCTGGCCAGGCGCGGCGGCCGGGTGGTGCTGACCGGGATGCCGGAGCCCGGCGCGCACGGCATCGACCCGGTCCACCTGTCGGTCAGCCAGCTCACCGTCGCCAGCGTCTTCGGCGCCCCGCCGGCGGCCTGGTCGTACGCCACCAGGGCCTTCGGCCAGGGCCTGATCCGGCCGGCGGAGCTGATCACCCACCGGCTCCCGCTGACCGCCTTCGGGGAGGCCGTCGCCCTGGTCGGCAGCGGCGACCCCGCGGTGGGAAAGGTCCTGCTCACCCCGTAGCCGCGGGGTCCCAACCACCCCAGGAATCAAACTCGTTCACACCTCTTCCCTATTGATCGAACAACCGCGAACAATGGAGCATCGTGTCTGAGACAACGCCCGCCACTCCCCGTCGCCCGGGTGAAAACGCCCTGGCCGCGCTGGGCTATGCGGCTCCGGCGGACGATCCCGCCGACGCTTCCCCGCACGCCTTCCCAGACGGCGGCACCTGGCGCACCGAGATACCCTCCGTCGAGGGCCCCGAGGCCGTGCACACGGTCCTCAAGGAGGCCGCCCAGCTGGGCGTTCCGGTCCACCGCATCAGCCAGGGCAGCGGCGTGTGGATGCTCACCGACGCGGAGATCACCGAGATGGTCGACGCCTGCAACCAGGCGGACGTCGAGCTCTGTCTCTTCACCGGCCCGCGCGGCACGTGGGACATCGGCGCCGGCACCCGCACCGCGTCCGGCGGCGCCGGCCTCCGCGCCCGCGGCCACGGCGCGGTCGCCGGCTGCGTCGAGGACGCGCTGCGCGCCACCGAACTGGGCGTCAAGTGCCTGCTCGTCGCCGACGAGGGCGTGCTGTGGCTGCTCCACCGGCTGCGCGCGCAGGGCGTCCTGCCGGCCGACACGACGTTCAAGGTCTCGGCCCTGATCGGCCCGGTGAACCCGGCGGCGGTCGCGGTCCACGAGGGCCTGGGCGCCGACTCGGTCAACATCCCCTCCGACCTGACGCTCGAACACCTGACGGAGATCCGCCGGGCGACCCGGGTGCCGCTCGACTTCTACCTGGAGGCACCGGACGACCTGGGCGGCTACGTCCGCATGTACGACATCGCGGAACTGATCAGACGCGGCGCGCCGATCTACCTGAAGTTCGGCCTGAGCAAGGCGCCCGGCATCTACCCGGTCGGCGGGCACCTGCGCGACGTCACGCTCGAGACGGCGAAGGAGCGCGTCCGCCGCGGCCGGCTCGCCCTCGACCTCCTGACCCGCCTCGGCGCGAACACCAACATGGCCACGCTCGGCTCCCGCCTCCCCGGCGACCTGCGCCGCTTCACGCTGCCGCAGGCCGACTGACGCCTGGCGCCTGGCGCCTGGCGGCGCGGCCTTGGCCGCCACCGCGGACAACTCCACAGCGCGTACGAGCAACGGCGCACCACGCCCACGGTCCGGCGCGGGACGCGGCTTCGCGCCGCAGGCACCACCGCAAGCACCGGCCCAGCCCGAGCCGACGCCCCCACCGGCGCCGCTCGCAGCTCACCGCCGGCACGCACCACCGGCGCTCCAGCGCCGCACGCACCACCGCACAGCCCGGCCGCGGGCCGACGCCGCCAGGCGCCGAACACGGCCAAGCACCGCCCGCACCACCGGGCCACGGCCCGGCGCCGGACGCGGCTTCGCGCCGCAGGCAACACCGCACCACACGCACCACCGCACAACCGGCGCCCACGGCGCCGAACGCACCACCGCACGAGCCGGCCCGGCCCGAGCCGGCGCCCCCAGGGGCGCCGCTCGCGGCTCGCCGCCGGCAGGCACCACCGCACCACGTACCACTGCGGCCACGCACCACCCGCACCACCCGGCCAAGAACCGGCGCCCCGGGCGCCGTTCGCGGCCAAGCGCCGCAGGCACCACGGCAAGGCCGGCGCCCCCCGGGGCGCCGGACGCGGCTTCGCGCCGCAGGCACCACCGCACAACCCGGCCGCGGGCCGGCGCCGCCAGGCGCCGCACGCCGGCCGGGCTCCGCAGGTAACAGCCGTAGCCGGAAGGACGTGAGCACCGATGTTCCGTGCCCGATTCGCCGCCCGAGGCGCCGCCACAGCCGCCGCCCTCGCCCTCACCCTGGTCGCCTGCGGCCAGGATTCCGAGGGCGGTTCAGAACCAGACCGAGACCCCGACGCCGAGGGCGGCACCGTCGGCATCGCGATGCCCACCCGCGAGTCCGAGCGGTGGATCGCCGACGGCGAGAACATGGTCGAGCAGTTCGAGGAGGCCGGCTACGAGACGGACCTCCAGTACGGCGAGAACCAGATAGAGCAGCAGATCAGCCAGATCGAGAACATGATCGCGCAGGGCGTTGACCTGCTGGTGATCGCCGCCATCGACGGCGCCTCGCTCGGCAACGCGCTGCAGCAGGCGGCCGACGCCGACATCCCGGTGGTGGCGTACGACCGGCTGTTGATGGAGACCGAGAACGTCGACTGTTACGCCTCCTTCGACAACGAGCGGGTCGGCGCGTTGCAGGGCCAGTACATCGTGGACTCCCTCGGCCTGACCGAGGGCGGCGACGAGAGCTTCAACATCGAGCTGTTCGCCGGCTCGCCGGACGACAACAACACCCGCTACTTCTTCCAGGGCGCCATGGGGGTGCTGCAACCCTTCCTGGACAGCGGCCAGCTCACCGTCCGCTCCGGCGCGACGGAGCTGAACGCGATCACCACCGAGCGCTGGTCGGGCTCGGAGGCGCAGGAGCGGATGGACGACCTGCTGACCGCCGAGTACCGCTCCGAGCGGCTCGACGCCGTCCTCTCCCCCTACGACGGGATCTCGCTCGGCATCATCGCCGCGCTGAAGAACGTCGGCTACGGCACCGCCGACCAGCCGCTGCCGGTGGTGACCGGGCAGGACGCCGAGCTGGCCTCGGTCCAGTCGATCATCGCGGGCGAGCAGACGCAGACCGTCTACAAGGACACCAGGGAGCTGGCCGCGCAGGCGGTGGCCATGGGTGACGCGCTGCTGCACGGCGAGGAGTGCGAGGCCAACGACACCGAGTCCTACGACAACGGCGTCAAGGTGGTGCCGGCCTTCCTCCTCGACCCGGTGAGCGTCGACGCGGAGAACTACCAGATCCTCGTCGACGAGGGCTACTACACCGAAGAGCAGCTGGGCTGAGCCACCATGACCGAGCACGTGTTGGAGATGCGCGGCATCACCAAGACCTTTCCCGGGGTGCGCGCCCTGGACGGGGTCGGTATGTCCGTCGCCCCCGGTGAGATCCACGCGATCTGCGGGGAGAACGGCGCCGGCAAGTCCACGCTGATGAAGATCCTCAGTGGCGTGCACCCGCACGGGAGTTACCAGGGGGAGATCCGCTTCGAGGGCGAGCCCTGCGTGTTCCGCGACATCAGGGACAGCGAGCGGCGCGGGATCGTGATCATCCATCAGGAGCTGGCGCTGGTCCCGCACCTGTCGATCGCGGAGAACGTCTTCCTGGGCAACGAACGGGCCAACCGGGCCGGGGTGATCAACTGGACGGACACGTTACGGGAGACGGAGCGGCTGATGCGCCGCGTCGGCCTCACCGAGGAGCGGCCGACCACGACCATCGCGGAACTCGGGGTTGGCAAGCAGCAGTTGGTGGAGATCGCGAAGGCGCTCGCCAAGCGCGCCAGGCTGCTGATCCTGGACGAGCCGACGGCCGCGCTCAACGACGAGGACAGCGCCAAGCTCCTCGACCTGATCGTGGAGTTCAGGGAGCAGGGGATCTCCTGCATCCTGATCTCGCACAAGCTGAACGAGATCCGCCGGGTCGCCGACTCGGTGACGATCCTGCGGGACGGCCGCACCATCGAGACGCTGCCGGTGCGGGCCGCACAGGGCGCGCCGGCCGAGGTCTCGGAGGACCGGATCATCCGCGCCATGGTGGGCCGGGAGTTGACGCAGTTCTACCCGACCCGCACCCCGTACACCGGGGAGTTGGCGGGCGAGGTGGCCATGTCGGTGTCGGACTGGACGGTCCGGCACCCGCTGGACCCGGCCCGCCGGGTGGTCGACTCCGTCTCGTTCGAGGTGCGGCACGGCGAGATCCTCGGCATCGCCGGGCTGATGGGCGCCGGCCGCACCGAGCTGGCGATGAGCCTGTTCGGCCGCTCCTGGGGCAACTACGAGCGCGGCAGCGTCTCGATGGGCGGCCGGCCGGTCTCCACCAGGTCGGTGTCGGAGGCCATCGAGCGCGGCCTGGCCTATGTCACGGAGGACCGAAAGACCTACGGCCTCAACCTGATCGACACCATCAGCCGCAACATCTCGATGGCGGCGCTGCCCAGGGTCGCCAGGCGCGGCCTGGTGGACGGCCACGCCGAGACGCGGGTCGCCGAGCGTTTCCGCGCCTCGATGAACATCAAGGCGCCCACCGTCTTCGAGCAGGTGGGCCGGCTCTCCGGCGGCAACCAGCAGAAGGTGGTGCTGTCGAACTGGATCAACGCCGAGCCCAGGGTGCTGATCCTGGACGAGCCGACCCGCGGCATCGACGTGGGCGCCAAGTCCGAGATCTACACGGTGATCGACCAACTGGCCGCCGAGGGCAAGGCGGTGATCGTCATCTCCTCCGAGCTGTCCGAACTGCTCGGGATCTGCGACCGGATCGCGACGATGGCCGCCGGCCGGCTGACCGGCGTGCTGGACCGCGCGGACGCCGACCAGGAGTCGCTGATGCGGTTGATGACCAGGACCGAGACGGTGTCCGGAAGCGAGGAACGGTGAGATGAGCCAGGCCACCCTGGGCAAGAACCCGACCGGCGACACGCCGGGCGGCGACGGGGCGAACGGCGGCATCCGTCAACTGCCGTCGCTGATGCGCAACGCGCTGCGCAACAACATGCGCCAGTACGGCATGCTGATCGCCCTCGCCGTGCTGCTGCTGGTCTTCCAGATCTGGACCGGCGGCGACGTGCTGCTGCCGCGCAACGTCAGCAACATCATCAACCAGAACGGCTACATCCTCATCCTGGCCATCGGGATGATGATCGTCATCATCAACGGGCACATCGACCTGTCCGTCGGGTCCATAGCGGGCTTCAGCGGGGCCGCGGCGGCCGTGCTGATCCTGGAGTACGACCTGCCGTGGCAGGTCGCGGTGCTGCTCTCGCTGCTGATCGGCGCCGTCATCGGCGCCTGGCAGGGCTTCTGGATCGCCTATGTGGGACTACCGTCCTTCATCGTCACCCTGGCCGGCATGCTGCTGTTCCGCGGGGCCACCCGGATCCTGCTGGAGGGCCGCACCTGGTCGGGCCTTCCGCAGGGCTTCCAGGACATCAACCAGGGCTTCCTGCCGGAGGTCGGCCCCGAGACCAACTACCACAACCTCACGGTGTTGTTGGGCCTCGCGGTGTGCGCCGCGGTGGTGGCGCAGGAGTGGCGGCGCCGCTCCCAGCAGCGGCAGTACGAGCTGACGGTGCTGCCGTTCAGCCTGTTCGTGCTGCGCTGCGCGGCGCTGGTGGCCGCCGTGCTGGCGTTCACCCTCACCCTGGCCAGCTACCGGGGCGCGCCGGTGGTGCTGCTGATCCTGGGCGGCCTGCTGGTGCTGCTCGGCTTCGTGATGCGGAACTCGGTGTTCGGCCGGCACGTGTACGCGCTGGGCGGCAACCGGGCGGCGGCCGAGCTGTCCGGCGTGAAGTACCGGCGGGTCACCATGGCCGTCTTCATCAACATGGGCGTGCTGTCGGCGCTGGCCGGCATCGTGTTCACGGCCAGGACCGGCACCGCCACCACCGGCGCCGGCAACCTCTTCGAGCTGGAGGCCATCGCCGCGTCGTTCATCGGCGGCGCCTCGATGAGCGGCGGCGTCGGCACGGTCCTCGGCGCGGTGATCGGCGGCCTGGTCCTCGGCGTGCTGGACAACGGCATGCAGCTGGTGGGCGTCGGCGAGGACTGGCAGCAGGTGATCAAGGGCCTGGTGCTGCTGGTCGCGGTCGCCTTCGACATCTGGAACAAGCGCCGCGGCCTGTCGGGCCGCGGCTGACCTCCGGGCGTCGGCCCGCTCACACCCCCCGCCCGGGCCCGTGCCGGGGCGGGGGGCTACCGTCGTGGGATCTTTTCGTCCCCTGCGGCTGAGGAGCACATTCGTGGAAGATGAAGCGCCGTGGTCCGAGGTGTTCGGCCGGCTGGCCGACGGCGCCGAGGTGCGCCGTTGGACGCTGGCCAGGGGCGGCACCCGGCTGCGGGTGCTCGGCTACGGCGGGATCGTGCAGTCCCTCGAACTGCCGGACCGCCACGGCGAGTCGGCCAACGTCTCGCTCGGCTTCGACAGCCTTGAGCCGTACGCCGCCGGCCGCTCCCCCTACTTCGGCGCGCTGATCGGCCGCTACGGCAACCGCGTCGCCCGGGGACGCTTCACGCTGGACGGGCGGCCCCACCAGCTGCCGCTCAACGACGGCCCCAACAGCCTGCACGGCGGCGAGATCGGCTTCGACCGCAGGCTCTGGGAGGTCACCCCGTCGGGGCCTGCCACCCTCACGCTCCGGCTGACGAGCGAGGACGGCGACCAGGGCTACCCCGGCACGCTGCGGGTCGAGGTCGACTACACGCTCACCGAGGACGGCGCCTTCCGCATCGACTACCGCGCCGAGACCGACGCGCCCACCGTCGTCAACCTCACCTCGCACACCTACTTCAACCTGGCCGGCGAGGGCTCCGGCACCGTCCACGACCACCGCCTCGGCCTGGAGGCCGGCCACTACACGCCGGTCGACGCCACCCTCATCCCCGAGGGGCCGCCGGCCCCGGTGGACGGCACCCCGTTCGACTTCCGCCGGGCCAAGCCGATCGGCCGCGACCTGCGCCAGGCCCACCCGCAGCTGCTGCGCGCCCAGGGCTTCGACCACAACTTCGTCCTCGACAAGGGCGCGACGGCCGAGCCCGAGCGGGTGGCGACGGTCTACGAGCCGGGCTCGGGCCGGTTGATGACGGTGGCCACCACCGAGCCGGGGCTGCAGTTCTACAGCGGCAACTTCCTGGACGGCACCCTGGCCGGGCCCTCGGGCCGCGTCTACCGGCAGGGCGACGCGCTGTGCCTGGAGACCCAGCGCTTCCCGGACTCCCCCAACCGTCCCGACTTCCCCTCCACGGTGCTGCGGCCCGGCGAGGTGTACCGCTCGACCACCGTTCACTCGTTCGCCGTACGGTAGCCGGCGGGCCGCCCCGGCCGTTGGTGTAGTGGACGCATGACGTCCTCGCCCTTCGGCCGGCCCCGCGACCCGTTCGCCGAGCTGCTCGACCGCTTCTTCGGCACCTCGCCGGCGGCCGCGCCGCCGCGGGTGCAGCGGGTGCCCATCGGCCGGCTGCTGTCCGAGGCGGCCCGGGAGCTGATATCCCGGGCCTCCGAGCGGGCCGCCGCGGACGGTGTCGAGGACCTGGACACCGGCCACCTGCTGTGGGCCTGCACCCAGGTGGAGCCGGCCCGGGGGCTGCTCGCCGAGGCCGGCGCCGACCCCGACCGGCTGGCCGAGACGGTCGCCGAGGCGCTGCCGGGCGCCGGCGCCGAGCCGTCGGCCGAGCCAGGTCTGACGCCGGCCGCCAAGCGTGCCCTGATCGCCGCGCACGCCCGTTCCCAGGCGGCGGGCATCTCCTACATCGGGCCGGAGCACATCCTGGCCGCGCTGCTCGAGGAGCCGGGCTCGGGCGCGGCCCGGCTGCTCGACGAGTCGGGGGTGCCGACCGGCGCCGGCCTCGGCCGGCCGGATCCGGGCCGGCAGCCGGCCGACCGGTCGGAGAGCACCACCCCGACGCTCGACCGTTACGGCCGCGACCTGACCGGCGAGGCGCGCGCTGGGCGGCTCGACCCGGTGGTGGGACGGGCCGAGGAGATCGAGCAGACCGTGGAGGTCCTCTCCCGCCGCACCAAGAACAACCCGGTGCTGATCGGCGAGCCCGGCGTCGGCAAGACCGCGATCGTCGAGGGCCTGGCGCAGCGCGTCGTCGCCGGGGACGTGCCGGACACGCTGCGGGACAAGCGGGTGGTCGCCCTCGACCTGACGGGCCTCGTCGCCGGTTCCAAGTACCGGGGCGAGTTCGAGGAGCGGCTGAAGAACGTCATCGACGAGGTCCGGGCCGCCGAGCACTCCACCGTCCTCTTCGTGGACGAGCTGCACGCGGTGGTCGGCGCGGGCGCCGGCGGCGAGGGCGGCGCGCTGGACGCCGCCGACATCCTCAAACCGGCCCTGGCCCGCGGCGAGTTGCACGTGGTCGGCGCCACCACGATGGACGAGTACCGGCGTTACGTGGAGAAGGACGCGGCCCTGGAGCGGCGCTTCCAGCCGGTGACCGTCCCCGAGCCGAGCGTCGCCGAGACCATCCAGATCCTGGAGGGGCTGCGGGACTCCTACGAGGCACACCACCAGGTCAGGTTCACCGACGAGGCGTTGGTGGCCGCCGCCGAGCTCTCCGACCGGTACGTCTCCGACCGCTTCCTGCCCGACAAGGCCATCGACCTGCTCGACCAGGCCGGCGCCCGGGTCAGGCTCACCTCACTCGGCCGCTCCACCGAGGTCACCGGGCGCCGCGACCGGATCGCCCGGCTGCACCGCGAGAAGGACCAGGCGATCGCGGCCGAGGACTACGAGCACGCAGCCGAGCTGAAGCGGGAGATCGCCCGCGTCGAGGGCGAGTTGGCCGGCATCGAGGAGCGCCGCGAGGGGGTGCGGGAGGTCACCGCCGACGACATCGCCGAGGTGCTGTCCCGGCGCACGGGCATCCCCGTCAGCCGGCTCACGGAGAGCGAACGCGAGCGGCTGCTGAAGCTGGAACGTGCCCTGCACGACCGGGTCGTCGGCCAGGACGAGGCCGTCACGGCGGTCGCGGAGGCGGTGCGGCGCAACCGCGCCGGGATGGGCGACCCGGAACGGCCGGTCGGCTCCTTCCTCTTCCTCGGCCCCACGGGCGTGGGCAAGACGGAGCTGGCGAAGGCGCTGGCGGCGCTGCTCTTCGGCGACGAGGACCGGCTCGTGCGGTTCGACATGAGCGAGTTCCAGGAACGGCACACCGTCTCCCGGCTGATCGGCGCCCCACCCGGCTACGTCGGCCACGAGGAGGCGGGACAGCTGACGGAGCGGGTGCGGCGGCAGCCGTACAGCGTGCTGCTCTTCGACGAGGTCGAGAAGGCCCACCCGGACGTCTTCCACACCCTGCTCCAGGTGCTGGACGACGGCCGGCTGACGGACGGCCAGGGCCGGACGGTCGACTTCCGCAACACGGTGGTCATCATGACCAGCAATCTGGGCGCCCAACGGATCCTGGCGCACCACGGCCGCGCCGAGGAGGTTCGGGACGAACTCCTCGCCGACCTCGGACGCCACTTCCCGCCGGAGTTCCTCAACCGGATCGACGAGACCATCGTCTTCCACCGGCTCTCGCCCGGCGAACTCGACCAGGTGGTCGACCTGTTGCTGGAACGCAGCCGCCGCCGGGTGCGCGCCCAGGGCATGCGTCTGGAGGTGACGGAGGACGCCCGCCACCTGCTCGCCGAACACGGCCACCAGCCGGAGTTCGGCGCCAGACCACTGCGCCGCACCATCCAGAGCGAGCTCGACAACCAGCTGGCCTCCCTGCTGCTCAGCGAGGAGGCCCACCCGGGCGACACGATCATCGCCGACACCCGCGACGGCCACGTCACCTGCGCCGTGGCCCGCGAACAGGACGCGGAGGCCGCTGCCGCGGCCGAGTCGGAAGGCTGGCCCCCAGCGGGCGCCTAGCCGGCCGGGCCCGACCACGGGCCCGCTTGCGGCCGGAGCGAAGCGGGCATCGGTGCCCGAGCGCACGGACAGGTCCGCCGCCACGCGGCGGCCGGCACCGGCGAAGCCGGAAAAGACGCGCCCAGCACAGCGGGCCACAGGCCGGCGGAGCCGGGCGGGGAAACCCACGCGGAGCGCGCCGCACCGGCCGCCGCCCTGGCGGAGCCGAAGAGGGCGGGCGGGTGGGGCAGACTCCGCGCAAGGCGCGTGCCACCCGCCGCGCGGCGGCCGGCACCGGCGAAGCCGGAAAAGGCGCCCCCTCGGCGCGAAGCGCGCAAGGGCCGGCGCGCCAAGCGCAACGGGCCCCACCCCAGCGCAGCCGGAAAGCGCGGGCGGGTGGAGCAGGCTCCGCGCGAAGCGCGTGCCACCCGCCGCGCGGCGCCCGGCCCCGGCGAAGCCGGAAAAGGCGCCCCCGGCGGAGCCGGTCCGCGCCGGCCGCTACGCGGCGGCGGGCCTCGGCGCAGCCGGAAAGGGTGGGCGGGTGGGGAAAAACCCGCACGGAGCGCGGAGCGGCTCCGCCGGTCAGTCGTCGTGGTCGCCGCCGCAGCACGGGTGCGGGTCGGGGAGTTCGAAGGGGACGTAGACGCCGCCCCGCGCAGGGGCCACGCGGAGGAGCAGCCGGCCCCCGCGGAGCTCAGGACGCACGTGGCCGCGGGTGTCCAGCCGCGCGGACGCGTCCGGGACCGCGCCGCCGAGCGCGACGGCCGCGTCGATCGCGGTGCGCGCGAAGAGCTCCGCCAGCGTGAGCGTGCCGGTCAGACCGGCCGAGCCGGGGAAGTACACGGCCCGCGCGCCGTCCCGGCCGTGCGCGGCGAGCGCCGCCACCGCCGCGGCCCGGTGCTCGGCCGGGCCGGTGACCCGGCCGTCCTCGCGGGCGACGGCCACCTCGCCCGGCAGAGCGGCCACGGCCCCGGCCGGGTCCGGCAGCTCGACGGAGAGCGCCAGACCCGGCTCGGGGGTGCGCACCACATGGGTGCGGGCGTGCGCACCGGCCGGCAGCGGGAGTAGTTCGGCCAGCCGGTGCGCGAGGTGGTCGACGCCGCGCAGGCCGCGGCTGCCGTCCGAGAGGCCGAGCAGGGTCACCGCGGCAGCACCCAGACCGGGTTGGAGTAGAACCACAGGTCGCGCCACGGGTCGGCGTCGCCGAGGACGTCGAGGGCCGGCCCGTTGGGGTCGACGGCCGCGCCGTTCAGGCCCACCTGCGTGCGGTTGCCGTCGGTGCCCCGCACCCGCAGGAAGAACGGGCGGTCGACGCGGCCGAGTCGGTACTCGAGGGTGACGCTGCCGGTGGACTTGTTGACCTCGAAGGACTTGGCCACCCGGGTGTCCGGCGTGTGGAACACGTCCTTGTCGGAGACCGGGCCTGTGACCTCGCCGCGGATGACGTCGACGCGGGCCAGCTTCGGCACGAACTGCGCCCAGTTGGGGCCGTTGGCCAGCGCGATCTCCAGCGTGAGGGTGACGTCGGTGCCGCGCCGCACGGAGAGCGAGCCGCCGAGGGTGACCGACTGGCCGCCGCCGCGCAGCTGGGCGTTGAGGCCGGAGATCAGGCCGCCGTGGTCCACCCAGACCCGGCCGGCGCGCAGCCCGTCCATGACGGCGGCGTAGGAGAAGCCGGCCGAGCCGACGTGGGTGCGGCTGTACTGGCCCGGCCAGTAGTCGCCGGCCTCCAGGTCGAACGCGCCGCCGTAGACCGGTGCGTCGTGGTAGCCGTTGCCGTTGAAGTCGGTGCCCTCGGGGCGCACGGCGACGTCGCCGTAGACGCTGTGGGAGTCGGAGTTGGCGGTGATCCACCACGGCTTGCCCTCGGCGAGCAGGCTGTCCCAGAGGCCGCCGACGGTGGCGGTCATCCAGTCGAAGCCGCCCCAGGTGCGGTAGCTCTCGGCCGGGTAGCCGGGGAAGGAGCCGCTGCCGGGGCTGGAGTCGTAGTAGCCGCGGCCGCCGCCGGGGCCGTGCGGGGCGGCGATGCCGGCGGCCTGGTGGCCGGGGGCGCCCTCCATGCCGAGCGCGATGCGGGGCTGGGCGTCGCGCCAGCCGCGGATCTCGTGCGGGGAGTCGATGCCCTTGCGCGAGGGGTGGTGGGCGAACATCATCGCGTCCCGCACCTTGCGGCGCTGGACCTGCTCGGCGAGGAAGTTGAGCCCGGAGATGGCGAGGGCCTCGTTCTGCGGCGTGGAGCCCGTGGCGTTCCTGACGGCGCCGTCGTAGTCGGTCTCGAACTGCTTGAGGACGGAGACCTCGTTGTCGCCGGGGTGCACGAAGACGGTGGCGTGTTCGGCGGCCGGTATGTTCCACTCCAGGCCCTGGAAGACCAGCGTCTCGTCGAACTCGTCGCGGGCGGCCCTGATGTCGGGGTTGACCTTCTCGACGCCGATCCGGGAGTGGTTGACGGAGCCGTGGTCGGTGATGACCATCCAGTCGAGGCCGTGCCGGGCGCCCTGGCGGACCTGGTCGACGACCCGGTACTTGCCGTCGGAGCTGTACTGGGTGTGGATGTGGTGGTCGCCGGCCAGCCACAGCAGCCGGCCGCCGCCGTTCCCGCTGTTGCCGGCGCTGCCCGCGGTGGCGTTGCCGAGCAGGTCGCCGGCGGCGGCCGCGCCGGTGCCGGCGAGCACGCTGGCGCCGGCCACCCCGGCGCCGAGCAGGCCGGCGCGGCGCAGCATGGAGCGGCGGGACAGCTGGTCCGGGCTCAGCTCGCTGTCCGGCACGTTGACGTCCATGGCCGCCGGCAGTGGTCTGGACTCGGCCTCGTGGTCGTGGCCGTGGTGGTGGTCGTGACCGCGGTGGTGATGGTGGCCGTGGCCCATCGTCGCTCCCCTTGGGGTGTTTCGCCGGTTTCTCGTCTTCTCGGCGGGCACTCTTCAGGCAGGAGATGAACGGAAGGTGAGCCTTGAGGGACATCGACCCACCGGGTCCCTTTCCGGTGGGTCGGCGTCTCATGCGTGCGGATGTCAGGCCAGCCGGATCACGTTCCAGGACAGCGGTTCGAGGGTGGTGCGCAGCACCTCGCCGTCCAGGGTGGTGCCGGTGGCCGGGTGCGGGGTGACCCGGTCCGGCCGGGCGGCGGTGTTGCGGGCGTCGGGGTCGGCGTCGGCGAGCACGCTGTGCTCCACGACCTCGCCGAGGCCGAGGCCGCGCAGGGTGACCTCGAGCGGCAGCGTCTCGGTCTGGTGCCGGTTGACGGCGAAGACGGTGACGGCGCCGGTGGTCTCGTCGCGGACGGCGGTGGCGTGCAGCAGGTCGACCTCGCCGTACTTGGCCGTGGTGTGTCGGGGGCTCTCGGCGCGGACGTCGAGGACGGTGCCGCGGCCGTGCGCGGAGGCCTGCGCGAAGGGGTGGAAGGTGGTCTGCCGCCAGGCGGCGCCGCCGGGCTCGGTGGCGATGGGGGCGATGACGTTGACGAGTTGGGCGAGGCAGGCGACCTTGACGCGGTCGGCGTGCCGGAGCAGGGCGATGAGCAGCGAGCCGAAGACGACGGCGTCGGTGACGCTGTAGTTGTCCTCCAGCAGGCGGGGCGCCTCGGCCCAGTCATCGCCGCGGCCCTCGCCGGAGAGGGTGGGGGCGCTGCCGTCCTGGTACCAGACGTTCCACTCGTCGAAGGAGAGGTTGATGGTCTTCTTCGACTTCAGCCGGGCCCCGACGTGGTCGCAGGTGGCGACGACGTTCTCGATGAACGACTCGGTGTCCACGGCGGAGGCGAGGAAGGAGTCCCGGTCGCCGTCGCGCTCGTAGTAGTAGGCGTGCAGCGAGATGTGGTCGACCAGCTCGTAGGAGTGCTGGAGGACGGTGGACTCCCAGGCGGCGAAGGTGTCCATGGCCTGCGACGAGCTGCCGCAGGCGACGAGTTCGACGTCGGGGTCGATCTGCCGCATGGCGCGGGCGGTCTCGGCGGCGATCCTGCCGTACTCGTCGGCGGTCTTGTGGCCGGTCTGCCAGGGTCCGTCCATCTCGTTGCCGAGGCACCACAGGCGGATGTCGTAGGGGTCCTTGTCGCCGTGGGCCGCGCGGAGGTCGGAGAGCGCGGTGCCGCCGGGGTGGTTGGCGTACTCCTGGAGCTCGATGGCCTCGGCGACGCCGCGGGTGCCGAGGTTGATGGCCATCATGGGCTCGCCCTGGATCTTGCGGACGAAGTCGACGAACTCGCCGAGCCCGAACTGGTTGGTCTCGGTGGACCGCCAGGCGAGGTCGAGCCGGCGCGGCCGCTGGTCCTTGGGGCCGACGCCGTCCTCCCACTTGTAGCCGGAGACGAAGTTGCCGCCGGGGTAGCGGACGACGCTCACGCCCAGCTCCCTGATCAGCTCCAGCACGTCCCCGCGCAGCCCCGCCTCGTCGGCGGTGGGGTGTCCTGGCTCGTAGATGCCGGTGTAGACGCACCGGCCGAGGTGTTCCACGAACGAGCCGAACAGCCGCGGGTCAACGGCCGAGACGGTGAAGTCGGGGTCGAGCGTGAAGCGGGCGGTGTGCGATGTCTCGCTCATGCGGGTCCTTGCTCCGTCAGGCAGATTTGTTCGTGATATCGAACGTCGATCGTTACTTCGAACAGTGAACCTAAGGCTCGAACGACCCGCCGGTCAACGGGTTGTTCGCTCGCCCCTCCTTCACTGCCCCGCCAACCCCGTGTGGGCGACACCCCGCACGATCTGCCGCTGGAAGAAGGCGAAGACGACCAGCAGCGGCAGCCCGCCGATGATCACCGAGGCCATCACCTGGGCGTAGCGGACCCCGTAGGTGGACTGGACGTTGACCAGGCCGACCGGCAGCGTCATCGCGTTGGGGTCGGTGGTCACCAGGAACGGCCACAGGAAGTTGTTCCAGGTCTGGATGAAGGTGAAGATCGCCACGGCGGCGAGCACGGGGCGGGAGAGCGGCAGCACGATGGTCCAGAACACCCGCCAGCGGCCGGCGCCGTCCACGTAGGCGGCCTCCTCCAGTTCGCGGGGCACGCCCTCGAAGAACTTCACCAGGATGAACACCATGGCGGGCGCGGCGACCTGCGGCAGGATGACGCCCCAGTAGGTGTCGACGAGGCCCAGCGAGACCATCTCGGCGAACAGCGGGGCGATCAGCACCTGCGGCGGCACCATGATCCCGGCCAGCACCAGGCCGTAGAGCACCCGCCGGCCACGGAACTCGGTGCGGCTGAAGCCGTAGGCCGCCATGGCGGTGAGCGCCACGGTGAGCAGCGTCGTCATGGAGGCGATGTAGGCGGTGTTGAACATCCAGCGGGTGAGGTCGCCCGACTCCCAGACCGCCCGGTAGGCGTCCAGGGTGAGGTACGAGCCGATCCACTGCAGACCGGTCTCGGTGGTCTCGCTCTCCGGCTTGAACGAGGTGGCCAGCGCCCAGGCGAGCGGCAGCAACCACAGCAGGGCGAGCAGCAGCGCGCAGCCGAGCATGGCGAGCCGCCCGGGGGTCCACCGCACCCGGCGGCCGGCCGCCGTCCCTTCCACCAAAGCGCTCATGCCGTGTCCTCCTTGTTCGCTTCTCCGCCCGCGTGGCCACGCGCCGGCATCTCGGATGTGCGCGGCCCGACTGCCGCGTGCGGGACGCTCACGAGTTCCCCTCCCGCCGCCGCCGGGTGACGCGCAGGTGGATCAGCGAGACGACCACGATCAGCGCGAAGAAGATGTACGAGATCGCCGACGCGTAGCCGACCCGATAGCCGGTGAAGCCGGCCTGGTAGACGTACTGGAGGATGGGTCGGGTCGACTCGTCCGGGCCGCCGCCGGTCATGATGTACACCTGGTCGAAGATCTTGAGCGAGGCCAGGAGTTGCAGCACGAGCACCACGCCGGTGGTGGAGCGCAGCTGCGGCAGCGTGATGTGGCGCAGCCGGTGCCAGGCACCGGCGCCGTCCAACTCGGCCGCCTCGTAGAGGTGTTGCGGAATGGACTGCAGGGCGGCCAGGTAGAGCAGGAAGTTGAAGCCGACGGTCCACCAGATGGTGGTGATGACGATGGAGATCATCGCGTAGCGGGTGTCGGTGAGCCAGCCGATGCCGGGGTGCAGGCCGAACTCGGCGAGGAGTTGGTCCGCGAAGCCGAAGTCGGACGGGTAGATCACCCACAGCCACAGCAGGCAGACCACGCCGGACGGCAGCAGGAACGGCGCGAACCAGCTGAGCCGCCACAGCCAGGCGACGACCCGCAGGTGGTGCGCGAGCAGCGCGAGCACCAGGCCGACGACCACCAGCGGCACCGTGGACAGCACGGTGAACCACAGGGTGTTCCAGAGCGAGGACCACACGTCGGGGTCGGTGAGGGCCTCGGCGTAGTTGTCGAAACCGATGAAGTCGGCCCGGGTGCCGGCGACGTCGGCGTTGGTCAGGCTCATCCTGATGCCGGAGAGCAGCGGCCAGATCAGGAAGAGGGCGTAGACGACGAGGAAGGGCAGGGTGAAGACGAGGCCGTGCTCGGTCCAGTGGCGGCGCACGGTGGCGGACGCCGGTCGATTCCCGACGGTGGCCGGCTCGGTGGTCGGCTCGGGCGGCGCGGTGGTCGTCATGCGGTCTCCCCGAACGGGCTTGGGGTGTCCAGGAGTTGCTGGAGCCGGGACCTGGCCTCGGCCAGCGCGCCCTCGGGGGTGCGGGTGCCGAGCAGCACCCCGGAGAGAACGGCGCCGAGTTCGAGCCAGAGCGGGGAGGCGGAGCCGGCGAACCAGACGCGCGGGTCGAGCACCACCTCGTCGATCACCTCGCGGTACTCGGACTGCGGGCGCATCGCCAGGTAGTCGGGCTCCTCAAGGGTGGGGAGGTAGGCGGGGACGTGGCCGCCGGCGGCCCAGTCGACGGAGTGCTTGAGCATCCAGGCGACGAAGGCGTGGGCCGCCTCGTTGGAGGCGCCGCCACGCCCTCTCTGGTGCGGCAGCACGAACGCGTGGCAGTCGGCCTGGGTGGCGGCGGTGCCGAAGAGGTTGGGTATCCGGGCCATGGAGAACGGCAGCCCGTTGTTGGTGTAGGTGGTGACCTCCCACTCGCCGTTGAGGAAGAAGCCGGTCTCGCCGGCGGCGAAGATGCCGACCGCGCCCGGGTAGTCGGCGCGCTCCACGCACAGGCCCTCCTGGGTGAGCCGCCGCATGTAGTCGAGCACGGTGAGGGCCTTGGCGTCGTCGATGGCGATCCGGGTGCCGTCCTCGGTGAGCAGTTGGCCGCCGGTCTGGGCGTAGAAGGCGTTGAACATCCGCCAGGGGCCGATGGTGTCGGCGCCCAGGGTCTCGGCGACGAGGCCGGGGCGGCCGGTGACCTCGCCGGCGGCGCGCACCGCCTCGGCGAAGGCGTCGGCGCCCTCGATGGCGCGGAGCCGCCCGTCGCCGTCGAGCAGCCCGGCGCGCTCGCAGACGTCGGTGTTGTAGTAGAGGACCAGCGGGTGGGTGTCGAGCGGGACGGCGTACAGCTCGCCGTCGACCATGCCGCGCTGCCACAGGTCCGCGGGGAAGTCGGCCTCGGTGATGCCGTGTTCGGCGAGCAGGTCGAGGTCGAAGGGGTCGAGGAGCCGGCCGGGGGCGAAGCCGGCGAGCCGCGCCAGGTGCAGGGCGGCGACCTCGGGGGCCCGGCCGCCGGCGCCGGCCATGCCGAGCTTGGTGTAGTAGGGGGAGCCCCAGGAGAGGGTGGCGGCCTGGAGGTCGAGGTCGGGGTGCTCCGCCTGGAAGGCGTCGAGCATGGCGGCCATGTTGGCGCCGTCGCCGCCGCCGAACAGGTGCCAGTAGCGGAGCCTGGTCTGTCCCGAGCCGGCCCCGCTCGGGGCCGCGCAGCCGGCGGCGGCGAGGGCGGTCAGGGCGCCGAGCCCGGCGAACGAGCCCAGCATCCGTCGTCTGCTGGGTCCGGGAAGTGGCGGCACGGGTGGCGGTACGGATGGTGGTGTCATGCGGCTTACCCATCCCTCATTCGTAATCCCGAACGTAGATCGGAGATACGAACGTGAACGTAGGGGTGGCCACCGGACGAGGTCAACGGTCGTGCAGTAGGGGATTTACGGAGCGCCCTGGCGGGCCCGCCGGCACCGGGCCGGCGGGCTCACGGCGCGTCAGCCGGCGAACGCGGGCTGCGGCAGGCCACGGCCGGCGCCCGGCAGGACCAGGACGGAGCCGGCCAGCGGCTCGGCGCCCGGGTCGGTGCCGACGCTGGCCGTGGTGATGTAGAGGTCGGTGAGGTCCCGGCCGCCGAAGGCGCAGGCCGTCGGCCTGGAGGCCGGCACCTCGACGACGCGGTCGAGCTTGCCCTCGGGCGTGAAGCGGAGCACCGCACGGCCGTCCCAGAACGCGACCCAGACGCAGCCTTCGGCGTCCACCGTCAGGCCGTCCGGGTAGCCGGCGAACTCCGAGGTGTCCACCAGCGGCCGACGGTCGCGCCCACCGCCGTCCTCGGTCACGGTGAGTACGTCGACCCGCCGCGTCGGGGTGTCGACGTAGTACACCAGCGAGCCGTCCGGGCTCCAGCCGGTGCCGTTGCTGACCGTGACCTCGGGCAGCAGCACGGTCGCCGCGCCGTCCGGCGCGACCCGGACCAGCGAGCCGCCGCCTGGACGCTCGTCGTAGCGCATGCTCCCGGCCCACAGCGCGCCGTCCGGCGCGACCGCCGCGTCGTTACCCCGACGGCCGGGCACCGCCTCGTGACGCAGCCAGGAGAACCCGCCCGCCTCGTCGTAGAGCCCGATGCCGTCCCTGAGGTTGACCACGAAGCCGCCGCCGGCACGCGGCTTGGCGGCGCCGACGTGCTGCTCGGTGGGGAGCACGGTGCGCCGGCCGGTGGCCGGGTCGAAGAGGTTGATCCGCGAGGCCAGGATGTCCACCCAGACCAGCCGCTCGGCCGCCGGGTCCCAGGTCGGCCCCTCTCCCAGGTCGGCCCGCGCCCGTATCGCGATCTCCAGACCGTCCGCCACCATGCCCGTCCTCTCTCCTTGGGTTGGCCCCCGGCCCGTCAGCCGTGGTGGCCCAGCCGCTCGGACAACTGCCCGGCGCCCTTGACCGCCAGGTCGGCCAGCTCCGCCTGGCGCTCCTCGCTCCACCGGATCATCGGCACCGAGACGCTGAGCGCGGCCACCACGCGGCCCGCCCGGTCGCGCACCGGCGCGGCGACGCAGCTCACGTCCGGGTTGGACTCGCGCTGCTCGGAGGCGAGCCCGCGCTCCCTGATCTCGTCGAGCGCCGCCCGCAGCGCGTCGGGCTCGGTGATGGAGTGGGGCGTCATGGCCCGCAGCTCGCCGGCGGACGCCAGGCGCTCCGCGAGCTCGTCCGGCGGCAGCGAGGCCAGCAGCATCTTGCCGACCGCCGTGCAGTGGGCCGGCAGCCGGCGGCCGGCCGCCGAGACCATGCGGACCGCGTGGGTGCTGTCCACCTTGGCGATGTAGATGACGTCGGCGTCCTCCAGGACGGCCACGTGCACGGTCTCGCCGCAGGTCTCGGCCACCGCGCGGGCCACCTGCTGCCCCTCGGCGGCGAGGTCGAGCTGCTCGGCGTACCGGCTGCCGAGCTGGTAGGTGCGCACCCCGAGCCGGTAGCGGCCCGGTTGCTCGGGCACCGGCACCAGGTAGGAGCGGGCCGCCAGCGTGGTGACCAGCTCGTGCACGGTGGTGCGCGGCAGCTGGAGCCTGCGGGTGATCTCCGGTGCGGAGAGCGTGCCGTCCCCGTCGAGAAAGAGCTCCAGTATGTCCAACGCCCGGCTGACCGCCGGCACGCGACGCCCCATGCCCCTCGCCCTCCCGGCACTCGTCCGTTCGAGATCCCGGGCGAATTCCGGAATCTCGAACATAGCTAACCAGCCACGGTGACCGTGGGCAATGGCCGGGAGGCTCCGGCTACGACTCGTGCCAGGCGTCGACGTCCTTGCCCGTGGCCCGATCCCGCACCGAGCGTAGCGTGTCGGTCACCGAGCTTGGCACCCTGCCCGCGGTCCGGTCGGCCATGACCCCCGCCGCCCGGCCGGCGACCTGCAGGCCGGCCTGCGAGGCGCTGTCCACCGTGTTCCGCACCGTCGGGTTACGCCGGGCCCGGTCCGCCGCCTCCCGCAGCTGCTCGTACCGCTCCCGCCCCGCTCTGGCCCCCAGCACGTACCCGACGGCCAGACCCGCGATGAAGATGAGCTTGCGCATCAGACGCTTCCCTTCGTCGGACTTCCCGATCTTCTCCTGACCCGTAACGGCCCTGGCAACCGGGTGGCCCGGATACCGATTTCAACGCACCCCCTCACATGCGCTAATGTAAGCGGCGCGCGGAGGACGCGCCCCCGGGATCCGGGCGGCCGACCCGAGCGGAGCAGTCCCCTGTAGCTCAATTGGCAGAGCAGCCGGCTGTTAACCGGCAGGTTACTGGTTCGAGTCCAGTCGGGGGAGCGCCACACGAAGGGCCCCCTCCAGGGGCCCTTCCTTCGTTCGGCGACTTTCTCCGGCTTTCTCTCGCGTCCCGCGTGCATCTCTTGACCGCCATCGGGAACCGATCACTCCATGCCCGCAGTCACAGCCCACGTACGAGCACCCCGACCCGCGCGGGAGATCGTATGAACAGCTATGCTGCGGCAGACGGCGCGCACAGATGTGCGCGGCACGCCGTTCCTGGGGCGGTAGCTCAGCCGGTTAGAGCAACGGACTCATAATCCGTCGGCCGTGGGTTCGAGTCCCACCCGCCCCACCTGGCAGCGCGACACGGCCCGCCCGTGGCCCGCTGGTTCGGCGACGATAAGGCCCCCCGTGAGCCCGGCGGTTCGCGGAGGCCCTTTCTTCCCGTCGCCCCGTCAGTCGTCCGGTCCCAGCGCGGCGATCCACCGCGCGTACTGCCGGGCGATCGCCTCGTTCGGCGCGAGCTCCTCCGCCTCCCGGTACGCCGCCACGGCCTCACGGGAGCGGCCGAGGCGGCGCAGCGCGTCCGCTCGGACGGCGGGCAAGGCGTGGTTCCCGGCCAGTTGCCTGAGCGTGCCGAGGGCGTCGACGGCGTCCAACTGGGCCTGCGGGCCGTCCCGCATCCCGACGGCGACGGCGCGGTTGAGCGCCACGACCGGGTTGGCGCGCAGGGCCAGCAGCCGGTCGTACAGTGCCACGATCGTCACCCAGTCGGTGGCGGCCGCGTCCGGGGCGACGGCGTGCCGCTCGGCGATCGCCGCCTGTAGCGCGTACGGGCCGCCCGCCGCGACCGCCTCACGGGCGAGGGCCACGCCCTCGCCGACGAGTGCGCGGTCCCACCGTTTCCGGTCCTGGTGTTCCAACGTGACCAGCCCTCCGTCCGCGTCGAGCCGAGCGGCGCGCCTGGAGTGCTGGAGCAGCAGCAGCGCGAGCAGCCCCCGCGCCTCCGGCTCGTCGGGGACCTCGGCCGCGACGAGCCGGGCGAGCCGGACAGCCTCCTCGGCGAGGACGTCGCGGACAGTACTGCCGTCGCTGGGCGCGTACCCCTCGGTGAACACGAGGTAGATGACAGCGAGAACCCCGTCCAGCCGTTCGGCGCGCGAGCCCGGCGGCGGCACCCGGTACGGGATGCCGGCCGCCGCGATCTTCCGTTTCGCCCGCAGGATCCGCTGCGACACCGTGTCCTCGCCGACCAGGAAGGCACGGGCGATCTCCCGCGTCGTGAGGCCGCTGACCGTCCGGAGAGTGAGCGCGACCCGGGATTCGAGCGGGAGAGCCGGGTGGCAGCACGTGAACACCAGCCGCAGGCGCTCGTCCCCGGGCGGCGCCGGTTCGCGGACCGCCTCGCGGGCGGCGACCTCGGCCAGCTTGCCGCGCTCGGTCGTCCGGCGGCGCAGCACATCGAGGGCGCGGTGCCGCGCGGCGGTCACCAGCCACGCGCCCGGCCTGCGCGGCACCCCCTCCCGCCGCCAGGCCGGCAGGGCGCGGGCGAACGCCTCCTGCGCGCAGTCCTCGGCCAGTTCCCAGTCGCCGGTCAGCCGCACGATCGTGCCGAACACGACACCCCACTCGGCCCGGTACGCCTCGGCAAGCGCCGCCCGCACCTCGGCTGCCCCGGTCGTCACCCGAAGTCCGTCCAGAACTCGCGCAGCTCGGCGATCCCGGACCGCGCCATGGGCGAGCGGGAGAGGTAGTCGATCGCCTCGTCCCACTCGCCGTCGAGGAACACGATCCCCGTGACCCACTCCGGCACGTCCGTGTATGTGCCGTCGGTGACCAGCAGTTCCCCTCCCCGGCGGCGCACGAGCGTCGCGTCCTCGGCGGGGCACAGGTGCTCGCCGCCGAGGTAGCGGCCCGAGGCGAGGCCGTCGCGGACCCACCCGGCCACCGCGGCGGGCTCGGGGGTGAAGGGCGGCGCGCCGGGGTCCGTCCGGAAGACACCGAGGAAGCGGGAGGCCGGCACGTCGCCCCGGTGCGGGACGTTCCCGGTACCCGGCCCGAGGTCGAGGTGGGCGACCGGCCGGACCTCGACGCGTCCGCCGGTCGCCATCGGGTGCGACGCGGCGACCTCGATCGCCTCGTCGAGGTCGGCGGCCTCGATGAGGTCGTACCCGGCGATCCACTCGGTCGTCTCGGCGAACGGGCCGTCGGTGACGAGCACACGGTCGCCGCGGACGCGGACCGTCCTGGTCTCGTCGACCGGCCTGAGCGGCATCCCCTCGACGCGGACGCCGCGGCCGTTCCACTCCTCGACCCACGCGTCCGGGTTCTCGTCGGTCGGCTCCCCGGCGGGGTCGGTGGCGATGAACAACACGTACTTCATGACCGTTCTCCTTTCGAGCGCTTCATGAAGACGACGAACGCCCCTCCCGGAATCCGACACGGCGGCGTGACTCACCCGACGGCGCCTCCCTCACATGATCCGTCACCCGTGGGTCCAAGCCCCGCCGGACCCGGGCTTCGCCGTGCCACCGCACCGTGAACACCACAGGACCCTGCATCGAACTTTCGAACAACTCCCGTACAACTTCCGGGACATCCCAGGGGTCTTCCCTCTGTTGTGTTGATTCTTCTGGCCAGGGAGAGCTGGATGAGACGGAGCACGTTGCGGATCGCGACGACGCTGGGGGCGGCTGCTGTCGTGGGGGGTGGCCTGTTGCCGGCCGTCCCGGTCGGGACGGCGCAGGCGGCGCCCGCCCGGTACGCGGACGACTTCAACGGGGACGGGTACCGCGACTACGCGGCCTGGGTCTGGGCGGAGGAGACGAACGGCGCGGACGCCGTCGAGGTCACCTACGGCACGGCGTCCGGGATCGGCACCCGGCGGCAGGTGATCCACCAGGGCAGCCCCGGGGTGCCCGGCGCCAACGAGGCGGACGACATGTTCGGCGCCGCCAGGACCAGCGCGGACTTCAACCGGGACGGCTACGCCGACCTGGCGGTCTCCGCGCCGGGCGAGGACGTCTCGGGCCGGGTCGACCAGGGCAGCGTGACGATCCTGTGGGGCAGCGCCAACGGCCTGACCGGCGGGACCAATGTGCCGAGCCAGAGCCCCGCGGCCTACGACCGCTTCGGCGACGACCTGGCCACCGGCGACTTCAACGCGGACGGCCGCCCCGACCTGGCCGTGATCGACGGCAACGACGCCTACGTCTTCCGCGGGAACATCACGCCCTCGGGCGTCGCCGGCTCCGTCACCCGGCTCAACCGCGACCCCGGCTTCTTCGCCACCCGCCTCGTCGCGGGACACGTCACCCGCGACACGGCCACCGACCTGGTGGTCATCGGCGTCAACGGCTACGAGGGCGAGGAGGGCACCGAGGCCTGGTTCGTGCGCGGCGGCTCGACGCTGGCCCCCGGCACCTCGGGCCGCCTCTCCCCCACCCAGGACAGTTGGTGGGCCGACGGGGTCATCGCCGACTTCGACCAGGACGGCTACGGCGACGTGGCCTTCGGCGACGACGCGTACAACGAGAACCGGGGCCGGGCCACCGTCTGGCGCGGCGGCGCGAACGGCCCGGTGTCGGCGGTGCGGATCAGCCAGTCGACGGCCGGCGTGTCCGGCTCGCCCGAGGTGAACGACCAGTTCGGCTGGAGCGTCTCGGCCGGCGACGTCAACGGCGACGGCTACCCCGACCTGGCGATCGGCGCGCCCGGCGAGCAGATCGGCGACCTGACCGACGCCGGCGCGGTCCACGTGCTCCGCGGCGGCCCGAGCGGCGTGACCGGCGCCAACTCGCAGGCCTTCGACCGCGGCACGTCCGGCGTGCCGGGCGCCAGGCAGCAGTACGACCGCTTCGGCACGACCGTCCGGCTGCGCGACACCAACCGCGACGGCCGCGCCGACCTGCTGGTCGACAGCGGCAGCGGCGACCAGGCCGCCGTCCGACTCCCGGGCACCACCTCGGGCATCAGCACCAGCGGCGCGTCCTACTGGGGCGACTGGGACCTCGCGGACGGCGCGCTGCAGTAGCGCCCCGGGGCCGGCACCCGTCCTGCTGCGGACGGGTGCATTCCCGCCCTAAATAGAACATATAGTGCCGACGGGCCGGGAGACTGCGCTCCATGAGCGAGCACAGCGAGAGCTACGACACCGTGGTGTCCGTGTTGGTCGGCAAGTTCCAGTTCGTGCGTGACGATCTCTCGCCCGAGGTGACCGTGGAGGAGGTGGGGCTCGACTCGCTGGGGCGGGCCGAGTTCGCCCTGTGCCTGCGGCAGGAGACGGGGGTGGCGCTCGACGAGGACGGGCTGACCGGGGAGTCGACGCTGGCGGACGTGGCACGGGCGTTGGACGCGGCGCGGGCCGTGGCGTCGTGAGCGACGCTCCCCCGCAAGCGGGAGGTGCCCCCAGCGCGGCCGCCGAGCCGCGGGGGTTCGAGATGCCGGTGCGTAGCCGCGCGGGCGGAGAAGCGAACCGGGAGGACTCGTGAGCCGGGACGAGGTGGTCGTGTCGGGGGTGGGGGCGATCACCCCGGCGGGGGTGGGCGTGGCGGCCACCTGGGAGGGGGTGTGCCGGGGGCTGGGGACGGCGACGCGGGATCCCGCGTTGGCCGGGCTGCCGGTGGACTTCAGCTGCCGGGTGCCGGGCGAGGACATCGGCGCGGGGCTCGGGGTGCGGAACCTGTGGCGGATGGAGCGGTTCACGCGGCTGGCGCTGGTGGCGGCCGTGGAGGCCGTGGGGGACGCGGGACTCGACCCGGCGACGTGGGACGGGGCGCGGGTCGGGGTGGTCGTGGGATGCGGCATGGGCGGCATGCACGCGATGCGGGAGCAGGAGCGGCGGCTGACCGAGCAGGGGCCCGACTGGGTGTCGCCGGCGCTGATCCCGATGATGCTGCCGAACATGGCGGCCGGCGAGATCGCCCTGGCGCTCGGCGCGCGGGGGCCGAGCCTGGCGGCGGTGACGGCCTGCGCCTCGGGGGCGAGCGCGGTGGCGACCGCGCGGGAGTGGCTGGTGGCCGGGCGGTGCGACGTGGTGGTCGCGGGCGGCGCCGAGTCGGCGACGACGCCGCTGATGGTGACGGGCTTTCAGCGGGCCGGGACGCTGTCGCGGCGGGGTGAGGACCCGGCCGGCGCCTCCCGGCCCTTCGCGGCGGACAGCGACGGGTTCGTGATGGCCGAGGGCGCCGCGGTGCTGGTGCTGGAGCGGATGCGGGACCTGCGGGCCAGGGGCGGCCGGGCCAGGGCGGTGCTCGCGGGGTGCGGGGTCTCCACGGACGCGCACCATCCCACGGCGCCGCATCCCGAGGGGCGGGGGGCCGAGGCGGCGGTGCGGGCGGCGCTCGCCCAGGCGGGGGCCGAGGCGCGGGACGTGGAACACGTGAACGCGCACGCCACCTCGACCCGGCAGGGGGACACGGCGGAGGGGCGGATGATCGAGCGGGTGTTCCCGCACGGCCCGAGCGTCACCTCGGCCAAGGGCGCGCTGGGGCACGGCCTGGGCGCGGCGGGCGCCGTCGAGGCGGTGCTGACGGTGCTGAGCGTGGAGCGCGGGGTGGTGCCGCCGACCGCCAACGTGGGGGCGCCGGCGCCCGACCTGGCGATCGACCTGGTGGTCAAGAAGCCGCGGGAGCGGCCGGTGCCGGTGGCGGTCAGCGACTCGTTCGGCTTCGGCGGGCACAACGTGGCGCTGGTCTTCGTCACGGGGTGAGCTTGGGACGGGCCAGCGCGACCGGCGTCCAGTCGTGCTCGGCCCGCTCGGGCACCAGCCCGAGGCGGCGGCCGCAGGCGGCGAAGGTGTCCAGGATCCGGGTGATCTGCTCCTCCGTGTGGGTGGCCTGCGGGGTCACCCGGATCAGGGCGCGACCGCGCGGGACGGCGGGCGCCACCACCGCGTTGGTGTAGACGCCGGCGTCGTGCAGCGCCTGCCACATCCGCAGGCAGGGCACGCCGTGCCCGACGTGCACGGGGACGACGGGGGTGACGGAGGGGCTGGTGGAGAAGCCGAGCGCGCGCAGCCCGTTGTGCAGCCGCTCGGCGTGGTCGAAGACCCGCTCGCGGCGGGCCGGTTCGGTCCTGATGATCTCCAACGAGGCCAGCGCGGCCGCCGCGGAGGCCGGGGACATCGCCGCGGAGAACAGCACCGGGCGCGCCGTGTAGCGCAGGTACTCGACGATCCCGGCCGGTCCCGCGAGCAGGCCGCCGAGCGAGCCGAAACACTTGGAGAACGTGCCGGTGAACAGGTCGACGGCGTCCATGGCGCCGAAGTGCTCGGCGACGCCGCGACCACACACGCCCAGCAGCCCGATGTCGTGGGCACCGTCCACCACGAGCCGGGCGCCGTACCGGTCGGCGAGCTCGCGCAGCCCGGGCAGCGGGCAGAGGTCGCCCTCCATGGAGAACAGGCCGTCCGTGATGACGAGCTTGCCGGCGTCGGGGTCGGCGGCGGCGAGCAGGCGCCCCAGGTGGTCGAGGTCGCCGTGCCGGTAGCGGTGCCTGGTGCCCTGGCCGAGCAGCACCGCGTCCACCAGCGAGGCGTGGTTGGCCATGTCGCTGAACGAGGCGTCGCCGGGTCCGAGCAGGGCGCCGACGGCCAGGTTGGCCTGGAACCCGGTGGTGGTGACCAGGGCGGCCTCGCAGCCGAGGAAGTCGGCGAGGGCGGCCTCCAGCTCCTCGTGCAGCGGCAGCGTGCCGTTGAGGATGCGGGATCCGGAGCAGCTGGTGCCGTGCCTGGCCAACGCGGCGGCGGCCGCCTCGACGACCCTGGGATCGGTCGCCAGGCCCAGGTAGTCGTTGCAGCCGGCCATGATCGCGTCCGGGGCCGCGGTGCGGTAGTAGGGTCTCGCGCCCGTCTCCGCCATTTCGCCGAACGCCGCGATCGGCTTCTTGTCGAAGATGTCTGCCATGCCGTTACCTGGGCCTCTTCCCTGTCGTGTCAGAGTGCAGCCTGTCCGATCACAGCGATTAGATTGCTCCCCCACGCGCGATGTGATTCCGCGGTTTTCCTCGGCGGTTGTCCGGCGGAGGGGAAAGGGCTGGGAGGATGGAAAACAGTATCGCACTCTCGGCTTCTGACGAGTGTTTCGCGGCGGGCGGCACCCCCAAGACGATCGGCTCCGCGGTGTTCTTCTCGGGGCCCGCGCCGGACCTCGACGAGCTGCGGGGGCTGGTCGCCGGTCGGCTCGGCGGGCTGCCCAGGCTGCGCTCGGTGCTGCTGCCGCCGCCCGGGCCGAGCGCGCTGCGGCGGCACCGGTGGCTGGTGCTCGACGAGTTCGACCCGGTGCTCCAGGTGCGGGCCGAGCCGCCCGGCACCCGGCTGACGGAGCTCGTCGACGCGGTGGCGCGCCGCCCGCTGCCGGCCGGTCCGCCGCCGTGGCGGCTGCGCCTGGTGCCTGGCCAGGGCTCCGACGGCTTCGCGCTGCTGCTGACCGCCCATCACGCGGCGCTCGACGGGCGGTCCCTCGAGGCGCTGCTGAACGTGCTGCTCGACGGCCCGCCGGCCGCCGCCCCCAAGCCGGCGGAGCCCCAGCACTTCCCTGCGGGGCTCGGGCGGCTCGTCGGCGACCTGCTGCACCACGCGCGGCCGAGCCGCCGCCTGCCGGGGACACCGGCCGCGCCGACCATCGCCTGGACCGAGGTCGACCCGGCGGCCGTGCGCGCGGCACGCCGGTCCCTGCCGCGCGCCGGCATCAGCCTCAACGACGTGCTGCTCGCCGCCGTCGCCGGGGCACTGCGCGAGGTGCACGGCGCGCCGTCCGGCTGGCCGGGCCGGGAGCGGCCGCTCTACGCGCTGGTGCCGGTCGACCTGCGGCCTTCCGGGGCGGGCGGGGAGCTCGGCAACGTGTTGTCGGCGGCCCGGGTGCCGCTGCCGGTCGGGCAGGACCACCCGCGCGACCGGCTGGCCGCCTGCCACGCGGCGCTCGCCGCGCCCGGGTTCAGGGCGCGGGCGGTCAACGCGGCCCGCCTGGTCGGGGGCGCGGCGCTGCTCGGCGCCTGGGCGCCACGGGCGGCCGGCGCGCACGTCATCTCGGCGTCGTACGCGCCGGTGTGCTGCACCTCGCTGGTGCTGTGCCGGGGTCCCTGGTCGCTCCTCGGCCGGCCGCTGACCGGCGGGTTCGTGCTGCCCGACGTGCCGCCGCCGGGGGTCGTCAGCTTCTTCCTCGCGGGGCACACCAGGACGCCGGAGCGGGCCGCCGCGCTGAGCCTGACCGTGGTCAGCCACGCGGCGCCGCCCGCGGCGCGGCTGACGGCCGCGTTCTCCGTGGCGCTCGACGATTTCGCCGCCGGCGAGCCGGCCATTCGGCTCTAGCCTGCGGGCGCGTCCGAGAAAAGCGTGATCGACGCCGTCGCGCCGAATTGTGCGGCGAGTTCCGGTATTCGGGAGGGGGCAAGCCGAATCACCTTTCGGCCGGCGCCCGGAAATGCCTTCGGGAGAAGGCGAACGGCGTGGGGGATGAATCGCGGTTCCCGGCGGAGTCGGGCGTGATTCGCCCGGCGCGCCGTCGACACTCCGCGCCGGGTCCGGCCGGCGGAGGCCGGCGGTCCCGTGCGGGTCGTGGGCGCGGGCCGCCGACCGCTCGCCAGGCCCCCGGCAGGGGAACCGTTTCCCGGGCGATATCGAATGCCGAGTCGATCGGTGATCATGGTGGCTTAACCTCTACCCCCATGCCCAGACTCATCGACCGCGGCGAGCGGCGCCGGGAGATCGCGCACGCCGCCTGGCGGGTCATCGTGCGGGACGGGATCGGCCGTGCCTCGGTGCGCGGGGTGGCGGCCGAGGCCGGTGTCTCGGCCGGCTCGTTGCGCCATGTCTTCGCCAGCCAACGGGAGTTGCTGCTCTTCGCGTTGGAGATGGTCGCCGAGCGCTTCACGGAGCGGTCCACCGCGCCGCGGCCGCCCGGCGCCGCGCGGGAGTCCGTGGAGGCCGCCGCGCGCGGGATGTTGCCACTCGACGAGGAGCGGCGCGCCGAGTCGGAGGCGTACCTGGCACTGTGCGACGCCGCGCGCACCGACGCCGCGCTGCGCGGGCCGCGGGACGCCGCGCACGGAGCGACGCGGCGGACGTGCCGCCGGCTGGTCGGCGAGTTGGACAACGGCGTCGACCTGGCGCCCGGCGCGGACCTCGACCTGGAGGCGGCGCGGCTGCACGCGCTGCTCGACGGCCTCGCCGCGCACCTGCTGCGCGAGCCGGCGGACGCCGACCAGGGCTGGGCGAAGGACGTGTTGGCCCGGCACCTGGACTCGCTCGCCGCGCGCCGTCCGGCCGAGAAGACCGCGTGACGGGCGGGGTCGAACCGGCCGGCGGGCCACTACCCTGCCGGGGACACGACCCGCTCCAACGGGATGACGTCCGGGGGGACATGATGAGAAGACGCGTGGTTTCGAGGCTGGCGCTGCCCGCGCTCGCGGCGGCGGGGGCGCTGCTGCTCGGCGGCTGCTCCGACGAGAATCCGTTCACCGGCGTGACGGAGTACGAGGAGCCGACCGACGAGGAGACCGCGACGGCCCCGTCGGAGGGCGAGGCCGGGGGCGGGGTGCTCGACGGCACCTGGGCGACCGGGCTCGACGACTCCGACAGCGTGCTCACCTTCTACGGCGACCTGGTCTCGTTCACCGAGGCCATCGCCTTCGACATGGACACGGCCTTCTGCAGCGGCACGCTGCGGGACGACAGCGTGAGCTTCAGCTGCGACACGGCGGACGAGGAGTGGACCGTCGCCACCGTCACGCGGGAGGGCGAGACGCTGACCGTCGAGTGGGAGAGCGGCCTCGGCCAGACCTACGAGCGGGTGGCCGACGGGGAGATCCCCGGCCTGTGAGGCTCCCCGGCGCCACGCGTCAGGGGATCAGCACGATCTTGCCCAGCGTGTGGCGCCGTTCCAGGTCGCGGAAGGCCTCGCGGACGTCGTCCAGCGGGTAGGTCCTGGCGATCGGGACGTGCAGCCTGCCGTCCTCGACGGCCGCGGTGAGCTCGGCCAGCACCCCGGCGTCGGCGGCCGCGGCGCTGCCCTCCATCTTGGTGCCGTACTCCTCGGCGTCGGCCATGTTGATGATGGTGTCGATCCGCTCGGGAGGGATGCCGAGCTCGATCGCGAGCCGCACGTAGTCGGCGCCGTAGGTGTCGATGAACGCGTCGGGTGACGTGCCGCCCGCCGCCGCCCTGATCCGCTCGGCCACGCCCTCGCCGTAGTTGACCGGCAGGATCCCGTGGTCGGAGAGCCAGCCGTGGTGGTCCTCGCTGGCCAGGCCGATCACCGTGGCCCCCAGGTTGCGCGCCAACTGGCAGGCGAGGGTGCCGACTCCGCCGGCCGCGCCCGAGACCACCACCGTGTCGCCCCGGCGCACGCCGACCGCGCGCACCGCCGCGTAGGCGGTGGTGCCGACGATCGCCAGCGAGCCGGCCTCGGCCCAGGAGACGTCGGTCGGCCGCCGGATCAGCTGGTCGGCCTCGACCGCCGCGTACTCGGCGTGGCTGGCCCGGTGGTTGGTGAAGCCGAGCACCTCGTCGCCGCGGTCGAACTGCCGCACGTCGGGTGCCGTCTCGGTGACGACGCCGGCCAGGTCGCTGCCCTGCCCCGAGGGGAACGTGGCGGGCCAGCGCTTGCGCAGCAGGCCGCGGCGGATGGCGGCCTCACCCGGGTTGATGCCGGCGGCCTTGATCCGGACCACGACCTCCCCGGGGCCCGGCTCGGGGCGCGGCACCTCGTCCACGCGCAGCACGTCGACGTCACCGTACTCGTCGAATCTCACAGCTCTGGACATATGTCCCACTATGGGACGGTCGCCGAGGGGGCACCACCCGGGACGCGCTCCGGCAGCTCGGCGCACAGCCGCCAGCCGCCCGCGTGCGGCCCGGCGGTGAGCGTGCCGCCGACCAGACCGACGCGCTCGCGCAGCCCGACGAGGCCGAATCCCGGCCCCTGCGGCAGGTCGCTGGACACCTCGGCCGGGCCGCCGTCGTCGCTCACCTCGACCCGGACGTCACCATCCGTGACCGTCACCTCGACGGTGATGCTGCTGCCGGAGCCGGCGTGTTTGGTGGCGTTGGTCAGGCCCTCCTGGACCACGCGCAGCACGGCGAGACCACGGACCGCGTCGAGTCCGGTGATGGCCGGATCGACGTGGGCGCGCACCCGGAGCCCGGCCTGGGTGCCGCGTTCCACGACCGCGGCCACGGCGGCCGGCAGCTCCGCCGGCTCGACGACCAGCGGCGGGCCGCCCTCGGGCGCGACGGCCGCCGGGTCGCGGAGCACGGCGACCAGCCGGCGCAGGTCGGCGAGTGTGGTGGTGGCCGAGCCGTAGACGTCGTCCAACACCCCGCGGACCCGGGGGTCCAGGTCGGGCAGCACCGCACGGGCCACGTTGACCCGCAGCGCCATGGACGACACGTGGTGCGCCACCAGGTCGTGCAACTCCCGGGCCAGCTCCGTGCGTTCGGCGAGACGGGCACTGTGCGCGGCGAGTTCGCGGCGCTCCTCGGCCTCCCGCGCCCTGGCCTTCGCCTGGGCCAACGCCCGGCCGGTGGCGCGCAGATAGGCGCCGAGCAGCAGCGGGGCGACGGCCACCACCACGACCCGGTAGCCGGCGGCCAGCATCCCGGTGACCGTCTCGTGGTCCTTGATCAGCAGGACGTAGGCGGTGATCAGCACGGCGGTGCCGAGCACCGCCTCGCGGGGCGGGCGGCGCACCGCGAGTTCGAGCAGCGCCACGCTGGCGATCACCTTGGCCGCGACCGGGGTGGTGGACACCAGGGGGTGGGCCAGCACCAGTAACAGGCTCTGGGCGATGGAGACCGCGAGCGGCCAGGCGCCGCCGCCGAGGAAGAGGGCGCCGGCGGCCAGGGTGACGAACCAGTCGGCGGCCTCCGGCTCGGCCCGCTGGACGAGCAGCAGATAGCCGACGCCGACGAACAGCGGAAGCAGGCGCGCCGGCCCGAACCTGTCACCCACCGCCCGCCCGGCATACGTCAACAACACGCCCAGACACTAACCCGATCCGGTGGCCGCGCCGTGACAAGCCGTGGCCGAATCGCCGCGATCGCCGCGATCGGCCTGGCCGGCCCTGGCCGCCGCGCGCTCCCGGTCCATCCGCCGCCACTCCGGGCGCAGCGCCGCCAGGTTGGTGGTGAGGAAGTACAGCAGGCCGGTGACCAGCAGCACCGGCACCAGGCCCGCGGCGCCCACCGCTGCGCCGCCGACCAACCCGCCGAGCGGGATGCCCGACCAGGCGAGCGACGTGAACAACGCCTGGACACGGCCCAACATGTGGCGCGGGATGCGCTCCAACACCACCGCGCCGATGATGGGGTTGAGGAATCCCGAGCCGAACCCGCCCACGGCGCACACCGCGAGCACCGACCACAGCGGCGCGCCGGCCGAGACGCTGAGCGCCAGGATCACGAAGCGGGGCGCGCCGGCGAGCAGGAAGCCGCCGAAGAACAGCGGGAGTCGGGGCAGTCGGTGGGCGATCACGGCGGCCAGCAGGCTGCCGCACACGGCCGTGCCGCCGAAGACGGCGCCGATCAGACCGATCGCCGAGGGGCCGTGCCCCGACGCCTCGGCCCACACGGGCAGCAGCACGCTGCTGTAGGCGGCGTCGAGGAGGTTGGTGACGGCGACGGTGAGGCTGATCGCCAACAGCATCGGCTCGCGGCGCAGGAAAGCGAACCCCTGCCCGAACCGCCGCCAGTACCCGGCCGGTTCGTCCCCCGCGGCCTCGGCCGTCTCCGGTGCGGCGGGCCGGCCGCGGCCCATGCCACGCGGCAGGGTCAGCGCGATCAGCAGCGAACCGGCGGCGAAGCAGACCGCGTTGACGACCAGCGCGGCCATCGCGTCCAGGACCGCCACCAGCACGCCGGCCCCTGCCGGGCCCACCGTGCCGGCCAGCCGCTCGGCGACGCCGGCCAGGCCCGTGGCCCGCTCCAGCGGCACCCCGTCGCGGTCGGCGGCCTCCGGGACCATGACCTGCTTGGCGAGGTCGCCTGGCCCCCGGGTGACGCCGACCAGGGCGACGAGGACGAGCAGCAGCCACAGCGGCAGCAGCCCGGCGGCGTGCAGCGGCGGGATCGCGGCCACGGCGGCGGCGCTGACCACGTCGGTGGTCCAGGAGGTGACCCGGGGCCCCGCCCGGTCGATCAGCGGTCCTGACAGCGCCTTGGCCAGCACGTACGGCGTCATCTCGCAGAACGCCACGAGCCCGGTCTGCGCCGGGCTGCCGGTGGTGACCAGCACGAACCAGGGCAGCGCGACGGCGGAGATCTTGGTGCCGAGCTGCGAGACGGAGACGGCGGCCAGCAGGCCGACGAGGGCCCTGGCCCTCACGCCTCGCGCTCCTCGTCACCGGCGAAGTCGGGCAGCACGTGGAACTGGACGGCGACGCTCCCCCGGCCGGGCTCGTCCGCGTGCCGCCGGTTCTCCTCCCGGTAGCGGTCGAGGACCGCCCACAGCTCCCGGCCGACCTCCCACGCCTGCTCAGGGGTGAGGCGCAGCGTCACGTCGCTGAGGTGGAACGCCGGTCCCCAGTCGCGCGGCATGGTGGCCAGTTCGTTGAGGCCCTGCTGGAGGCGCAGGATATGGGCCGCCGCCACGGACTGGAGGAAGGCCTGGGCCGCCTCGGGCTCGGCCGCCACCAGCTCGGGCTCCACGGCGGTGAGCTGGTGCACCGCCCGCCACCAGCGGTCCCTGGCGTTGCCCCGCTCCGTGTCCTCCTCGACGAAGCCGGCCCCGGCGAGCTGCCGCAGGTGGTAGCTGGTGGCCCCCGAGTTCAGGGACAGCCGGCGGGCGAGCTGGGTGGCGGTGGCGGGGCCGTGCTGCCGGAGCAGGCCGACCAGCCGCACCCGCACCGGGTGGGACAGGGCACGCAGCCCCCTGCCGTCGAGCACGACCCGCTCCGCGGCGCGCGTTTCCTCGGGTTCCTTCATGTGGCCACGGTAGATCGCCAAGATCTCTTTGCAAAGGTTCCTTTGCGAAGGGATCTTTGGTAAACGGGCCAGTTCCGGCCAATCTCCAGAACAAACGTGCTGCCTCCCGCGTTATGCTCACTGCGACCGCGGTTGAGGAGGCAGATCAGCATGGGCACGCGACGCACCCCCCTGCCGGGCGTCGGCACCCAGTACGACATCGCGTCACGGGACGGACGACACATCTCCGTCGTGGCACACGAGGACGGCCGGCGTTTCATCGGCTTCTTCGACCCGGAGGACCCGGACTCCTGTCAGGGCACCGTCGCCCTGGACGAGGAGGAGGCCGCCCGGCTGGCGTCGATCCTCGCCCCGCAGAAGCCGACCGTCACGCTGCACGACGGCGAACTCGGCCTCGACCTGGTCACCGAGCGCATCCCGATCGAGCCCGACTCGCCCTACCGCGGGCGCCCGATGGGTGACACCCGGGCCCGCACCAGGACGGGCGCCTCGATCGTGGCGGTGCTGCGCAGGACCGGCGCGCACCCGTCGCCGGGGCCGGACTTCCGCCTCGAGGCGGGCGACACGTTGCTTGTCGTCGGCACCCGTGAGGGCGTCGCCGACCTGGCCGACATCATCGCAGGAGCCTGATCTCCGCGCTGTCGGTCGCCTGGGCCACGGATACACGACGTCGGTGCGCCGACGCTCGTGCGAATGACCTTGACAACCGAAAGGTGCGGTGAGCGTGCACGACACCACGACCATGTTGATCGAGCTGGGGGCCGTCGTCCTGGGCCTCGGGCTCGTGGGACGACTGGCCGGCAGGCTCGGCCTCTCCCCCATCCCGCTCTATCTCCTGATAGGGCTGGCCTTCGGTCATGGCGGCCTGATCCCACTCTCCACGACCGAGGACTTCATCGAGATCGGCGCAGAGATCGGCGTCATCCTGCTGCTGCTCATGCTGGGCCTGGAATACACCGCGACCGAGTTGGCGGACAGCCTCAAGACCCAGTACCCCTCGGGACTGGTGGACCTGGTGCTGAACGCGACCCCGGGTGCGGTGGCCGGGCTGCTGCTCGGCTGGGGCCCGGTCGGCGCGCTCGCGCTGGCGGGCGTCACCTACATCTCCTCATCGGGCGTCATCGCCAAGATCCTCACCGACCTCAACCGTCTCGGTAACCGCGAGACACCGGTGGTCCTCGGCATCCTGGTGATGGAGGACCTGGCCATGGCGGTCTACCTGCCGGTCCTCTCCACCGTCCTGGCGGGCGTCGGCCTCGCCAGCGGCAGCCTCACCCTGGTCATCGCGCTCGGCACCGCCGGCATCGCGTTCTACGTCGCGCTGCGGCACGGGCGGTTCATCAGCAAGGCCGTCTCCTCCGACAACCCGGAGATGCTGCTGCTCGTGGTGCTCGGCCTGACGCTGCTCGTCGCGGGCGTGGCGCAGCAGCTCCAGGTCTCGGCGGCGGTCGGCGCCTTCCTCGTCGGCATCGCGCTCTCCGGCGAGGTCGCGCACAACACGCGCCGGCTGCTCACCCCGCTGCGGGACCTGTTCGCGGCCGTCTTCTTCGTCTTCTTCGGCCTGTCGACCGACCCGACGGCGATCCCGCCGGTGCTGGTGCCGGCGCTGCTGCTGGCCATCGTCACGACCGGCACCAAGATCGCCACCGGCTGGTGGGCGGCACGGCGCGCCGGCATCGGCCCGCGCGGCCGCTTCCGGGCGGGCGGCGCGCTGGTGGCGCGCGGCGAGTTCTCCATCGTCATAGCGGGCCTGGCCGCGGCGACCGAACCGCGGATCGCGCCGGTGGCGACGGCGTACGTACTGATACTGGTCATCGTCGGGCCGTTCGCGACGCGGTGGACCGAGCCGGTCGCCAGTCGGCTGCGGGAGCGGCGCGCCGAGCGACGCGCGACGGCGACGGTGGTGGCGGCGGAATCCGGAGCGTAGCCCCTGGGCGGGGCGGCCTCGGCGACGTGGTTCCCCCCGCCCACCTGGGCTGGGCGGCGGCTGCGCCACCGGGCGCCTTGGCGCTGCGCGCCGGGCTTCTCCCCACCGCCCGCCCTCTTTCGGCCCTGCGGGCCGGGCCTGGCGGCCCGCCTGCGGGCGAGGTTCTTCCCCGCCCACCCGCCCCTCTGACGGCGCTTCGCGCCGGGGACGGCCCTGCGGGCCGAGCCTGGAGCGGCTCCGCGCTGCGCGCGGGACAACCGGCCTGGCGGGTGGGGATAACTCGGCCCTGGCGGCCCCCTTGGCGGCGCTCCGCGCCGGGGGCGGCCCCTGCGGGCCGGCCCGAAGTGGCCCCGCCCTGCGCGCGGGACACCGGCCTGGCGGCCTGCGCCAAGGCGGCTCCGCCGCCGGGCGGGCCACCAACGGTCGGGGGCCAGCCGCCCTCTTCCGCGCTGCGCGCGGCTCGCGGCTCGCTGCGCGCCGTTGACCGGAGATGGACACCGGAATGACGATATGAGCCGCTCAACGGGACGGATAGGGCATCATCTGGCTTCATGGGAATAGTCGCCGGCCTCGACAGTTCGTCCACCCACACCCGCATCGTCGTCTGTGACCCGGAGACCGGACGGATACTCCGGCAGGGCCAGGCTCCCCATCCGGCGGACGAACCGACCCCCGGTACCTGGTTGTTGTCGCTGGGTGAGGCCGCCGACGGCGGGGTGCTCGAGGACGTCACGGCGATCGGGGTGACCGCGCAGCCGCTCGGCGTCGTCGCGTTGGACGCCGAGGGGCAGCCGGTGCGGCCGGCGCTCACCGGCGGGAACGAGGGCGCGCGTGCCGCGGCGCTCGGTCTGGTGGACGCGCTCGGCGGGCGTGCCGCGTGGGCGGAGGCCGTCGGCGCCGTGCCCCAACCGACGCACCCCGTCACGCAGTTGCGCTGGCTCGGGCGCGCCGAGCCGGAGGCGGCGCGGCGGTCCTTCGCCGTGCTCCAGGCCCAGGACTGGCTGGTCTGGCAGCTGCTCGGCCGGCCGGAGCGCTGGACCACCGACCGGGGCGCCGCCTCGGGCACCGGCTACTGGTCGGCGGTATCCGAGTCCTGGCGCCACGAGTTGGCCGAGCTGGCCATCGGGCACCCGGTGGAGCTGCCCGACGTGCTCGGCCCGGCCGAGCCGGCCGGGCACACCCCGGAGGGCCTGCTGATCTCGGCCGGCACCGGGGAGACCATGGCCGCCGCGTTCGGGCTCGGCGTCGGCCCTGGCGACGCGGTCGTCTCGCTCGGCGCCACGGGCTCCGTCTGCGCGGTGCACGACGAGGCGCTCACCGACCCCACCGGCACCATCACCTCCTTCGCCGACGCCACGGGCCACCACCTGCCGGTGGTGCGCACCCTCAACGCCACCCGCACGCTGCGCGGCACCGCCGAGCTGCTCGGCGTCGACCTGCCCGGGCTCTCCGAGCTCGCGCTCCGCTCCACGCCCGGCGCGCACGGTCTCGTGCTCCTGCCCTACCTGGCCGGCGAGCGCACCCCCGAACTCCCGCACGCCTCCGGCACGTTGACCGGGCTGCGGCGAGAGAGCATGAAGCCGGAGCACTTGGCGCGGGCGGCGTTCGAGGGCATGCTGTGCGGCCTCGCCGACGCGGCCGGCGTGCTACGCCGGCGCGGGGTGGTGATCGAGCGGGTCTTCCTGCTCGGCCAGGCGGCGGAGCTGCCCGCGGTCAGGGCACTGGCCCCGTCGCTGCTCGACGCCACGGTCGTGGTCCCCGAGCCGGCCGACTACACCGCGCTCGGCGCCGCCCGCCAGGCCGCCTGGGCGCAGGGCGTCGACCGGGGCACGCTGACCGCCGACGAGCCGCCGGCCTGGCCATCGGCCGCCGGCGAGACGCTGGAGCCGGGCGACGAGGCGGCGGTGGGCGCGACGGTGCGTCAGCAGTACGCGGCGGTGCGTGACGAGACGTATCCGGGCGCGTTCGACTGACCCTCGGCTCCCGGCCGTCTCCGCGTCGACCCTCCGGTCCGCTCGTTGGGGTGGTTTAGGGTGCCCGGCGCCCTGCTGGGCGGTTCTCCTTGGAAAAGGTCGCACCGTCCGGCTCCGCGCGGTCGCGGGGCACGTTCGCAAGAGGGGTCGTCTCGATGGCCGTCGCCCGTTCCACCCGTCCGCCGGGCCTGCCCCGGCATCTGCCGTCGCTGACCGGGGTGCGCTTCCTCGCCTGCCTCGTCGTCTTCGCGGCCCACGCCCTCGACGCCCCCAGACTGTTCGCCGACCCCAAGCTGCAACGTTTCTTCGGCGAGATGGCGTCCACCGGCACCGTCGCCGTGACGCTGTTCTTCCTGCTCAGCGGCTTCGTGATGACCTGGACGGCGAGGCCGGGCGAGCCGGCCCGCCGCTTCTGGCGGCGGCGCCTGGTGCGGGTGGTGCCCAACCATGTGCTGTGCCTGGCGGCGGCGGCCGTCCTGGTGGCGGCCTGCGGGGTGGGCACGCAGCTGTCCGTCGGGGACGGGCCGTGGCATCCCGGGGCGGTGCTGGCCAACCTGTTCCTGGTGCACGTCTGGGTGCCCAGCGGCGACTTCATCGTGGCCGCCAACCCGGTGACCTGGTCGATGGCCTGCGAGGTGCTGTTCTACCTGCTGTTCCCGGTGCTGATCAGGTGGGTGCGGGCCATCCCGAGGGCCAGGCTCGGCGCCTGGACGCTGGCGATGGTCGCCGCGGCGGCGAGCGTGCCCTGCGTGGCGCAGTGGCTGCTGCCGGCGCCCGCGCCGGTGCCGGGCATGCCGCAGATCTCCCTGGAGCAGTACTGGTTGGCGTACGTCTTCCCGGTCTCCCGGCTGCCGGAGTTCCTGATCGGGATGCTGCTGGCCCGGCTGATCGCCGAGGGCTGGCGGCCACCGCGGCTGCGCCACGTCGCCGCGCTGCCGTTCGTGACGGTCCTGCTGACCCTCCAGATGCCGGCGGTCTTCACGTTCGGGCCGCTGTCCGCCGGACCTGTGGCGCTGGTGGTGGCCGCACTCGCCCACCGTGACCTGCTCGGCCGCGGGCGCTGGCTGAGCAGCGACTGGATGGTGGCGGCCGGCGAGCGCACCTACGCCTGCTACCTCAGCCACTACGTGGTGATCATGTACGTCACGCAGCTGGTCGCGGGTCCCGGCGCGGCCTACGCCACGCCGGTCGCGCTGGGCTACGTGCTGCTGATGGCGGCCCTGACGCTGGCCGCCACCTGGGCGCTGTACCGCTTCGTGGAGCGGCCGGCGATGGAGCGCTGGGCGAGACCGCGCCGCCCGGCCACCGGGGCCGCGGTCCCCGCCCCCGCGGCCGAGCCGGCGAGCAGCACGGCCGCTCAGTCCAGGTAGCCGCGCAGCTGCTCGGCGTAGGCGTGGTCGCGGAGCTTGCTCAGCGTCTTGTGCTCGATCTGCCGGATGCGCTCCCTGGTGACGCCGAACAGCCGGCCGATCTCCTCCAGGGTGCGCGGCCGGCCGTCGAGCAGTCCGTAGCGCAGCTCCACGACCCGCCGCTCCCGGTCCCCGAGGGTGGAGAGCACGGCCTCCAACTGCTCACGCAGCAGCAGGAAGGCGGCGGACTCGGCGGGCGACGGCACGTCGGCGTCCTCGATCAGGTCGCCCAGGTTGACGTCGTCCTCGTCGCCGACCGGCGCCTGGAGCGAGACCGGGTCCTGGGCGAGCCGCAGGATCTCGATGACCCGGGCCGGGGTGAGGCCGAGCAGCACCCCGACCTCCGCGGGGCTCGGCTCGTGGCCGCGCTCCTGGAGGATCCGGCGCTGCGCCCTGATGACGCGGTTGATCAGCTCCACGACGTGCACCGGCACCCGGATGGTGCGGGCCTGGTCGGCGATGGCGCGGGACATGGCCTGTCTGATCCACCAGGTCGCGTAGGTGGAGAACTTGAATCCCCGCGCGTAGTCGAACTTCTCGACGGCCCTGATCAGGCCGAGGTTGCCCTCCTGCACCAGGTCGAGCATGGTGAGGCCGCGCCCGATGTAGCGCTTGGCGACGGAGACCACCAGCCGCAGGTTGGCCTCGATGAGCTGCCGCTTGGCCAACCGGCCGCGCACGATGAGCCGGTCGAGGTCGAGCGCCAGCTGATCGTCGAGGCCGACGCCGGACTCCAGCTTCTCCTCGGCGAACAGTCCGGCCTCGATCCGGCGGGCGAGCTCCACCTCGTCGGCCGCGGTGAGCAACGGTATTCGGCCGATTTCGCGCAGGTACTGGCGGAACAGGTCGCCCGTGCCGGCGGTCGTACCACCGCCCCCGGCGTCGAGCCGCGGGCGCGTCAGCGGCGGGGCCCCGGGGTCACGGACGGCGGCCGGGGCCGCGCTGATGAGCGTCTCGGTCTGCACGGGGCGACCTCCAGTGATCGCGGCACGAGGAGAACACGCGGGGGAAGCACGGGAAGAGCACGGGGAGAACACGATCAGACGGAACGACGGAGCGGCACCGCCCCCAGTGTGCGGTACGGCACACTCCGTCCACGAGGGTCGTGCGTGCCCTTTTTATGTCTCGCTGGTTACGGGACGCCTCCGGCGGGTTGCCTCCGGCGGTTTCGCGGGGTCCCTCCGGGGGTTCTGTGGGGTGGGTTCTTCCCGCCGGTTTATCGGGGCATGGCTCGCTGGCCGCGCCAAGGCCCCCGGTGGGGGCCCGCGCGCCGGAGTGCCTCGGCGGCACAGCGGCGCCCGGTCGACGAGCCCGGTGCCGGTCCGCGCCGCAGCGCGGGCTGCCTTGGCGGTCCGGCGCCGGCTGGCGCAGGCGCCCCGGCTCGGCGCGGAGCGCCGTGGCACGGCGCCTCACGGCGCCGTGAGGCGCGGTACGGCCCGGCGCCGCGGTGCCCGCCGGACCCGCGCGGCTCTCCGCGCCGCAGTGCGGCGCCACCGCGGCGCCACCGCGGCGGGGTTAGAGCGCGGCCACGCCCCGCTCTTTCAGAGCGGTCCGGTACTGGACGAGGGTCCACAGCTCCTGGCGGATGTCGGCGGCCGCCTGGGCGTTGCCCGACTGGGCCTCGGCGCGTCTGGCGGCCGACTCCAGGTCCTCGATGCGGCGGTTGACGGCGGCGAGCCGCACCTCGACGAGGTAGTGGCCGGCCAGGTGGTCGAGCTCCCGCTGCCGGCGGGAGGCGACCACGGACTCCACGGCCAGCTCGTTGATCATGACGCGGACGGTGTCGTCGGGGGCGGCGTCGCGCAGCCGCTCCAGGTAGCCGTCGTCCGCGGCGCCGACCCCGCCGGCCTCCGCGATCAGGCCCCGGATCAGCGCATAGGGCGGGGCGGTGAACTCGTCCACGCCGTAGGCGTCGAAGGCGGGGGCGACGAGCTGGGGGAACTGGATCGCGAACTTCAGCAGCTCGCGCTCCTGGACGTAGACCGGGCTGCGCAGGTTCAGCGGGGGGCCGCCGCGCCGGGCGGTGGCGGCGGGTGCCGGGGTCTCGGGCTGCGGCTGGCGCCTGGCCTCGCCGCCGGCGGCCCGCTGCCGCTCGCGGCCCCAGCGGGCCAGCTGGCCGATGCGGCGGATCACGAACTGGGTGTCCGGGTTGCCGACGATGTGGGCGAGCCGGACGCCGTAGTCGTGCCGGATGGACGGGTCCTTGATCTGCGCGATCAGCGGTGCCGCGTGCTCCAGGGCCGCCGCGCGGCCCTCCACCGTGTCCAGGTTGTGCCGGGCGGCGATGGAGCGCATGGCGAACTCGAAGAGCGGCGTGCCGGAGTCGACCAGCTCCCGCACGGCCTCGTCGCCCTTGGCGAGCCGCAGCTCGCACGGGTCCATGTTGTCCGGGGAGACGGCGATGGAGGTGCGGGCGGCGAACTTCTGGTCGTCCTCGAAGGCGCGCAGCGCGGCCTTCTGGCCGGCCGCGTCCCCGTCGAAGGTGAAGACGACCTCGCCCGCGCTGTGCGCGTCCGAGTTGTCGAGCAGGACCCGGCGGAGGATCTTGACGTGTTCGCCGCCGAAGGCGGTGCCGCAGGTGGCGATCGCGGTGGGGACACCGGCCAGGTGGCAGGCCATCACGTCCGTGTAGCCCTCGACGACGACCGCCCGGTTGCTCTTGGCGATGTCCCGCTTGGCCAGGTCGATGCCGTAGAGCACCTGGGACTTGCGGTAGATCGGGGTCTCCGGCGTGTTCAGGTACTTGGGCCCGTTGTCGTCGTCGCGGAGCCGGCGGGCGCCGAAGCCGATCACCTCGCCCGTGATGTCCCTGATGGGCCAGATCAGCCGGCCGCGGAAGCGGTCGATGGGGCCGCGCCTGCCGTCCTGCGCGATGCCGGAGAGGATGAGCTCCTTGTCGGTGAAGCCGCGGCCGCGCAGGAAGCGGACCGCGTGGTCCCAGCCGGCCGGGGCGTAGCCGACGCCGAAGTGCTGGGCGGCGGCCTGGTCGAAGCCGCGCTCGGTGAGGAAGCGGCGGCCGATCTCGGCCTCGGGCGAGGCGAGCTGCTCCGCGTAGTACTGGGCGGCGACCTTGTGCGCCTCGATCAGGCGGGTGCGCTCGCCCTGCTGGCGGCCGACGCCGTAGCCGCCCTGCTCGTAGCGGAGGGTGATGCCGGCCTGGGCGGCCAGCCGCTCGACGGACTCGGCGAACGACAGGTGTTCGACCTTCATGACGAAGGTCAGCGTGTCGCCGCCCTCCTGGCAGCCGAAGCAGTGGAAGAGGCCCTTGCTCGGACTGACCTGGAACGAGGGGGACTTCTCGTCGTGGAAGGGGCACAGGCCCTTCAGGTTCCCGCCGCCGGCGGGTCGCAGCTGAAGGTACTCGGAGACCACGGCGTCGATCGGGACCGCGTCCCTGACCGCCTTCACGTCCTCGTCGTTGATCCTGCCCGCCACGTCAGAAGTCTACGACCGGCCGCCGACAGCCGGGACCGTCGCCCAGGGCCTGTCCTTTGGATCTTCGTGGATCAGCGAGCGGCGGATGGCTCCCCCAGCTAACGGCCCCCAGCTAACGCTGGGAGGTGCCCCCAGGGAGGTGCCCCCATTCGCTGGCAAGGCGCCCCACGCGGCGGAGCCGCACGTCGGCCGCGGCGCAGCTCGTACTTGGCCGTACTCGCGCGCGGCGTCGATATGCCGCTCCGCGGCGTGGGGCAACGCGGCCAGCCGGGATGCCTGGGGGCACCTCCCAGCCTCCCCCAGACTCCGTCCGGGGGGACCCCCATGGCTGGGGGCCCGTCGCGAGCCCGCGAAGATCCGGAGGACAGGCCCTAGGGCCGGGGGATGTTGCGGAGGTTGGAGCGGGCCAGCTGCGTCATCCGGCCGACGCCGCCGGCCAGCACCATGCGGCTGGCGGAGAGGGCGAAGCCGGTGACCATCTCGGCCTTGATCTTGGGCGGGATGGACAGCGCGTTGGGGTCGGTGACGACGTCCACCAGGGCAGGGCCGCGGTGGCGGAACGCGTCGCGCAGCGCGCCGCGCAGTTCCTTGGGCTTCTCGACGCGGATGCCGTGGGCGCCGGCCGCGTTGGCGATGGCGGCGAAGTCGGGGTTGCGGTTGGTGGTGCCGTACGCCGGCAGCCCGGACACCATCATCTCCAGCTCGACCATGCCGAGCGAGGAGTTGTTGAAGAGGACCACCTTCACCGGCAGGTCGTACTGGACCAGGGTGAGGAAGTCGCCCATCAGCATGGCGAATCCGCCGTCGCCCGACATGGAGACGACCTGCCGGCGGCGGTCGGTGAACTGGGCGCCGATCGCCTGGGGCAGGGCGTTGGCCATCGAGCCGTGGCTGAAGGAGCCGATCACCCGGCGGCGGCCGTTGGGAGTGAGGTAGCGGGCGGCCCAGACGTTGCACATGCCGGTGTCGACGGTGAACACGGCGTCGTCGGCGGCCTCCTCGTCGAGGACGGCGGCCACGTACTCGGGGTGGATCGGCACGTGCTTCTCGACCTTGCGGGTGTAGGCGTGCACGACGCCCTCCAGCGCCTCCGCGTGCTTGCGCAGCATCCGGTCGAGGAAGCGGCGGTCCTTCTTCTCCTTCACGCGCGGGGTGAGGCAGTCCAGGGTCTCCTTGACGTCGCCCCAGACGGCGAGGTCGAGGGTGGAGCGGCGGCCGAGGTGTTCGGGGCGGACGTCGACCTGGGCGATCCGCACGTCGTCGGGGAGGAAGGCGTTGTACGGGAAGTCGGTGCCGAGCAGGATCAGCAGGTCGCACTCGTGGGTGGCGTCGTAGGCGGCGCCGTAGCCGAGCAGCCCGCTCATGCCGACGTCGAACGGGTTGTCGTACTGGATGAACTCCTTGCCGCGCAGCGCGTGGCCGATGGGCGACTTGACGCGTTCGGCGAAGCGCATCACCTCGGCGTGCGCGCCGGCCGTGCCGCTGCCGCAGAACAGGGTGACGCGGCGCGCCTGGTCGACCATCCTGGCCAGCGCGTCGATCTGGTCGTCCGAGGGGCGGACGGCCGGGCGGCTGGTGACCAGGGCGTGCTCCTCGGCGCGCTCCGGCACCTGCTCGGCGGCGATGTCGCCGGGCAGCGCGACGACGCTGACGCCGCCACGGCCGATGGCGTGCTGGACGGCGGTCTGCAGGACGCGCGGCATCTGGCGGCGGTTGGAGATCAGCTCGCAGTAGTGGCTGCACTCGCGGAACAGCTGGTCGGGGTGGGTCTCCTGGAAGTAGCCGGTGCCGATCTCGGAGCTGGGGATGTGGGAGGCGAGCGCGAGCACCGGGGCCATCGAACGGTGGGCGTCGTAGAGGCCGTTGATGAGGTGGAGGTTGCCCGGGCCACAGGAGCCGGCGCAGGCGGCGAGTCGGCCGGTGACCTGGGCCTCGGCGCCGGCCGCGAAGGCGGCGGCCTCCTCGTGCCTGACCTGGATCCAGTCGATGGCGGAGTTGCGGCGGACGGCGTCCACCACGGGGTTGAGGCTGTCGCCGACGACGCCGTAGAGCCGGCGCACACCGGAGCGGACGAGGATGTCGACGTACTGCTCGGCCACGGTCTGTTTCGCCATAGGGCGAACTTACCCCCGATGCACCGGAATCGCCTGATGTGTCAGTCGATGTGGAGCACCTGGGAGACCGGGCGGCGCGGGGTGGCCGGCACCGGCGGGCCGTATCCGAGGCGCAGCACGACGTGCACCTGGCCCATCGAGGAGAGCGGGTCGCGCACGGTCCAGCGCAGGTCGGACCACTCGACGGCCTCGGAGCTGAGCGCGGTGGAGAGCCCTTCGCGGGTGGCGAGCAGCAGCACCCGCTCCAGGGCCTGGCCGGCCCTGATCCAGTCGGTCGGCCGGTCCTCGGCGGTGCCGAGGAGGGCGAGCTGCGGGGCCTCCTCGTACTCGACGGCGGAGGTGTCGTGGAGCTCGGCGGGGACGGGGCGGCCGGTGAAGTCGTGCCCCGGCGGGGTCTCGGTCCACTCGGAGAGCTCGGCGGAGCGGCCCGGGTCGGCGAGGTCGCGACCCTCGGCGTCGTGGATCAGGTCGAGCACGGTCTCGGTGTGCCAGGCGGAGGGGAAGTGCAGCTGGGCGCCCTCGCGCTCGGCGGCGTCCCGCAGGTGGGCGCGGACGGGGTCGGGGACGCGCTCGTCGCAGAACGGGAGCCGGCTGGTGCGGCGGCGGCGTATCTCGTCGTAGAGCTCGCCGAGCCCGGACCCGGGCCCGTCCTCACCGTCGGCCCCGCTCACCAGCGTGACGGTGGCGAGCAGTCGCGGGTCGTAGCGGTCGGGCAGCAGGGTGGTGTCGGCGTCGAACCCGGCGTGGGCTGCGGCGACCCGGAGGTTGAGCAGGGCGGCGCCGCAGCCCATGTGCAGCGCGCGCCCGTGCGGGTCGGAGTGTGGCAGGGCGTGGTCGAGGGCGGCGCGGACCTGCACCACGCCGCTCTCGCTGAGGTAGCGGAAGCGCCAGGGTTGGGCGTTGTGCAGGGAGGGCGCGGCCGTGGCCGCCCTGATCAGGGAGGTCACGGTCTGCTTCCCCGGGGTTCTCGCCCGCACTCGGCTCCTTCCGTCAGGAGCGCCGCCACCCATCACCTATCACCCGATTTGCCCTATAAGCGTCTTTTTTAAGGCTAGCTCATTCGGCCTCACTCGGCGAGCAACGAGGTGAGCGGCGTCTCCGGGTCCCCCAGGGCCGCCGGGTCCACCGGTTCCGGCGATCTGACCAGGCGCTGGATGGGGTCCGTGACGTCCCAGACGTTCACGTTCATGCCGGCGAGCACCCGGCCCTCGCGCAGCCAGAAGGCGATGAAGGCGCGTTTCCCCACGTCCCCCCTGAACACCACCTGGTCGTAGGCGCCGGGCGGGGCCCAGCCCGAGTACTCAAGGCCGACGTCGTACTGGTCGGAGAAGAAGAACGGCACCCGGTCGTAGGTGACGTCCCGGCCCAGCATGGCGCGGGCGGCGGCGGGTCCCGAGTTGAGCGCGTTGGCCCAGTGCTCGACCCGGCGGCGGCCGGTCCCCGGCTCGGGCAGCGCGACGGAGGCCACGTCGCCGGCGGCGTAGATCAGCGGGTCGCTGGTGCGCAGCGAGGTGTCCACGGCGATGCCGCCGCCGGCCTCGGCCGCCAGCGCGAGGCCGGCCGCCGAGGCCAGCGCGGTGCGGGGCGCGGCGCCGATGGCGGCGAGCACGGCGCGGGCCGGCAGCTCACGGCCGTCGTCGGTGCGCACCGAGGCGACCATGCCGTCCTTGCCGGTGATCTCGGTCAGCCGGGCGCCGAAGACGAACCGGACCCCGTGGTCGCCGTGCAGGTCGGCGAAGAACCGGCCGAGCTCGGGGCCGAGCACCCCGTGGAGCGGGGTGGGCTCCGGCTCGACGACGGTGACCGGCACGCCCAGGGCGCTGGCCGCGGCGGCGACCTCCAGGCCGATCCAGCCGGCGCCGGCGATCACCAGGCCCGGGTCGTCCCCCGAGGGGCCGCCGGTCAGCACGCCGCGCAGGTGGTCGGCGTGCGCCAGCCGGCGCAGGTGGTGCACGCCGGCCAGCTCGGTGCCCGGCACGTCGAGCCGCCGCGGCTCGGCGCCGGTGGCCAGCAGCAGCGCGTCGTAGGACAGCCGGGTGCCGTCGCCGAGCCGCACCTCGCGGGCCTGCCGGTCGATGGCCACGGCCGGCTGCCCCAGGTGGAGCTCGACGCGGTGGTGCGCGTACCAGGACGGCTCGTGCACGTAGACGCTGTTCCGCTCGGCGCGGCCGACGAGGTAGTCCTTGGACAGCGGGGGCCGCTCGTAGGGGTGCTCGTGCTCGTCGCCGATCAGTATCACCCGCCCGGAGAACCCCTCCTCCCGCAGCGTCTGGGCCGCCTTGGCCCCGGCGAGACCGCCGCCGATGATCAGAAACGTCCGGTGTGCTCCGTCCACGCAACGCCTCCTGAGCGTCTGCCTGCCGCTCCCCGCGTGCTCCGGGGGCGGATCTCCCAGGAGACTGCCCCGAGCAGGGGGCCTCGCAAAAGGGCGGCGACGAAAAGAAGGCCACGTCCGCCCCGGGCGCCCCGTATCACTCGGGGGAGCGGCCCCCGGGCGTGAGCCGCGCGTGGAGGGAGCGCGCGGCGGCGTCGGTCAGCGCGGCGATCTGGTCCACCACCACCCGCAGCCGCTCCCGGTCATCGCCGGCGGCGGCGAACAGCGCCCGGTACTGGGGGTCGAGGCCGACGGGGGCACGGGCCAGCAGGGCCGCGCCGAGCTCGGCGAGCAGCTCGCGCTGCCGCCCCCGCAGCCGCTCCTGGTCGGGGCGCTGCATCACGTGGACGTCGGCGACGGCCTTGAGCACCGCGCACTCCAGGCGGGTGGCCGGCGGGACGACGAGCTCGGCGGCGTAGCGGCGCAGCGGCCCCGGGCCGTACCGCTCACGGGTGGCGCGCTCGGCGGCCAGGCAGAAGCGGCCGATCAGCTGGCTGGTGGCGTCCTTGAGCCGGGCCAGGGACAGGGCGCTGCCGTCGTAGCCGTGCGGCCACCACTCCTGGGCGAGCAGCCGGTCGAGGGCGGCGGCGAGCTCGGCCTCGGCCGTGCCGTCCGGCGCGTAGCGGGCGGCGGCGACCGCGAACACCTCGCGGCGCTCGGGCCCGGCCACCAGCAGCGTGGGGTCGAGGTGGCCGGCGTGCAGCCCGTCCTCGACGTCGTGCACGGAGTAGGCGACGTCGTCCGACCAGTCCATCACCTGGGCCTCGAAGCAGCGGGCGCCGGCCGGGGCGGCGCCGTGCCGCAGCCAGTGGAAGACGGGCAGGTCGTCCGGGTAGACGCCGTACTTGGGCGAGTCGGGCCTGGTGGGGTGGGCGCCGCGCGGCCAGGGGTACTTGGTGGCGGCGTCCAGGGTGGCGCGGGTCAGGTTGAGGCCCAGCGGGTGGCCGTCCTTCTCCCGCAGCCGCTTGGGTTCGAGCCTGGTCAGCAGCCGCAGCGACTGGGCGTTTGCCTCGAAGCCGCCCGCGGCGGCGGCGATGGTGTCGAGGGCCCGCTCGCCGTTGTGGCCGAACGGCGGGTGGCCCAGGTCATGCGCCAGGCAGGCGGCCTCGACGATGTCGGGGTCGCAGCCGAAGGCGGCGCCGAGGTCGCGGCCGATCTGGGCGCACTCCAGGGAGTGGGTGAGCCGGGTGCGGGGCGCCGTGTCCCACAGGTGGTGACGGTCGGCGGCGTCCGGGGTGACGACCTGGGTCTTGCCGGCGAGCCGGCGCAGCGCGGCCGAGTGCTGGACGCGGGCCCGGTCGCGCTGGAAGGCGGTGCGCCCGGGGCGCTTGTCGGGCTCCGGGTCGTAGCGCTCGGCGTCGGCCGCCGCGTATCCACTCGCCTGGTGCATGCCCCGACCGTAACCCCCGGGGGTGACAGGGGGCGGGTCAGGGCGCGAAGGCGAGGCTGGCGTGGCGCGCGCCGCCCGGGCGGCCGGCCGCCGGCCTGGGGACGCCGACGGCGCGGTCGTAGCGGTGCAGCAGCAGCCTGGCCAGCGCGGGGTGGTTGCCGAGCGGCGCGGCGACCACGCCGGGCGCGGCCTCGGCGCAGCGGGTGGCGAACAGCCCGGGCGCGACGAAGCACGAGGCGACGGCGATCTCCCGGTGTCCGGCCTCGCGCAGCCGCTCCACCGCCTCGGGGACGGTGGGCCGGGCGGCCGAGGCGTAGCCGGGCAGCACGGGCACGCCGCCGAGGCGGGTGGCGAGCATCTGCGCGGTGTACTCGGTGCCGGCGCTCGACTCGGGGTCGTTGGAGCCGGCCGCGGCCAGCACCACGGGGGTGCCGCGCCGGTAGCCGGCCTCGACGAGCCGGCTGTGCAGGGCCTCGGCGAGCAGCGGGTGTGGGCCGATCGTGGCGGCGGTGCGGGTGCGCAGGTGGGGGGCGCCGGCCAGCACGGAGGGGAGGTCGTGCTTGACGTGGTAGCCCCGGCTGAACAGCAGCGGCACGAGCACGGCCCGGCCGCGCAGCGCGGCGAGGGTGTCGGTCAGCAGCGGCTCGTCGTTCTCCAGGTGGCCGAGTTCGACGCGCAGCCCGGCTCGTAGCGCGCGGACGCGCCGGACCAGCGCGCGCACGGCCTGCTCGGCGCGGGGGTCGGGGGAGCCATGGGCGACGGCGACCAGGGTCGGCTGGGGGCGGCTGCTGCTCATGCCGCCAGCGTGAGCCCGTTCCGTTGCGGGGACATTGCCTGGACGTCACCAATGGCCACAGCTGTGCTCACGGTCCCCCGGGGCGCGGGCTGAGCACCCCTCTGGAGTTGCGGGGAGCGCGGCGCCCGGCAGCATGGAGGCATGGACGACCTCACCGAGTTGGCCGAGCGGCACCTGGCCCTGGCACACGCCGCCGAGCACGGCCGCAGCGCCCACCTGTTCCTGCGGGACGGGCCGCTGCGGCAGAGCGTGATCGCGCTGACCGCCGGCGCGGAGCTCGAGGAGCACGCCGCCCCGCCGGCCGCCAGCCTCCAGGTGGTGCGCGGCCGGGTGCGGCTCGTCGCCGCCGAGGGCGACGTGGAGCTGCGCTCGGGGCAGCTGATGAAGATCCCGCAGACGCGGCACGGGCTCCGGGCGATGGACGACTCGGTGGTGCTGCTGACCTCGGTGACGGCCAGCCCGGAGCCGGTGGTCGTATACGACACCCGACGGGAGAGCCACCCCGCGTAGCGGTGGCACGGGAAAGCGTCAGCCGCGCGCCAATCCATTCAGTGTGATGATCTGACCGGCATAGGAGAGTCCGGCCCCGAATCCGAAAAGCAGTACGCCTTCGTCATCGGCGACCGAGCGCTTTTCACTCATGCGGGACAACGCCAGCGGAATGGTGGCCGCCATCGTGTTTCCGGTGTCGACGACATCGGTGGCCACGTAGTTCTCCTCCCTGAGCTTCAGATGGGTCGCGAGCGCGTTGATGATGCGCAGGTTCGCCTGGTGGGGAATGAAGGCCGCCAGCTGGTCGGGCGCGATGCCGGCCCGGTCGCAGATCCGGCGCGCCATCGGGCCGAGACCGCTGGCCCAGCGGTAGACCGCGGGACCGTTCTGCCGGAGCACGCCGTCGGTCGCGTCGATGGTGATCAACTCGCCGCGCTCACCCGCGGAACCCCACAACACCGGGCCGATGCCCGGCTGTTCGGCCGGCTGGAGGACGGCGGCGCCGGCGCCGTCCGCGAACAGCACGGCGGTGTCGCGGTCGGCCCAGTCGAGGAAGGCGCTGGCCTTGTCCGCGCCGACGACCAGGACGCCCCGGCTGGCCCCGGTACGGATCAGCGAGTCGGCGGTGGCCAGCGCGTAACAGAAGCCCGCGCAGGCGGCGTTGACGTCGAACGCGGAGGGCTCGGGGAGGCCGAGCCGGCCGGCGACCCGGGTCGCGACGCTCGGCATCGTGGACTCCGGCGTGGAGGTGGCCACGAGCACCGTGTCGACGGTGCCGTCCGGCACCTTCTCCAGCGCCCGCCGGGCGGCCGCGGTCGCCAGGTCGGCGACGGTCTCGCCCTTGTCCGCGATGCGGCGTTCCCTGATGCCGGTTCTTGACACGATCCATTCGGCGTCCACGGTGAGCCTGGACGCGACTTCCTCGGAGGTGAGGACGGTGGCCGGGAGAAAATGCCCGAGGGAAACGATCCGCGCCCCCGGGGCCGCAGGGGAAAGTGCGATGGTCGCCATTATGTTCAATTTCCTGTCAGAGACAGCGTCCGAGATCCAGCCGACTATATCTGGAGTGCTCGCGCCGCCCGGTAAAAGGATTCCCGAGTTCGGCCACCGCGACGCGGAAATCGCCCGACGATCGGCCGGCTGCCGCGAACGTCACGCCCCGTCGCGGAACTGGCTCGGGCTGATTCCGCGCTCACGCTTGAAGGCGGTGCTGAGCGCGAACGCGCTGCCGTACCCGACCCGGCGCGCCACCGACTCCACGGTGGCGTCCGGCGCGCGCAGCAGCTCGGCCGCCATGTCGAGCCGCAGGCCGGTGAGATGGGTCATCGGCGGCTCACCGACCAGCGCGGTGAAGCGGCGACCGAGGGCGGCCCGGGACGCGCCGACCCTGGCGGCCAGCGAGGCCACCGTCCACGGGTGCGCCGGGTGGTCCCGCATCAGCCGCAGCGCCCCACCCACCACGGGATCGCCGTACGCCCGGTACCACGCTGGCGCCTCGGCCTCCGGCCGGGCGAACCAGGCGCGCAGCGCGGAGATCACCAGCAGGTCGAGCACCCGGTCGAGGACCACGTCCTGCCCCGGCTCGTCGCGCACGATCTCGGCGGCGAGCACCGGCATCAGCGGACAGTCCCACTCGCCCTCCCGCACCACCGCCACGGGCGGCAACGCCCGCAGCAGCGAACCGGTGACCTCCCCCGCCAGCTGGTAGGTGCCGACCAGCAGCTCGGTCGCGCCCGCGCCGCCCGAGCCCCAGGTGCGCACGCCCCGGTCGAGCGCGTCGCACAGGTCCTCGCCGGTCGGGCCGACCCCGCACCCGCCCGGTTCGATGAACGCCTCGGGCGCGGTGGCCGGGTCGTCCGCCACCAGGCAGCTCGCGCCACCGGAGAGCACCGCGAGGTCGCCCTGTTCGAGACGCACCGGAGCGCCGCCCTCCGGCACCAGCCAGGTGAGGCCGCGCGTCACGCACAGCACGGTCAAGGGCGCCCGGTCGCGCGCCAGCACGCCCCACGGCGGGTCGAGCAGCACCCGCATCAGGAAGGCCCCGCGGGCGCGCGGCCCCGCCAGCAGGCTCCCCAGCACGTCCATGTGACCAGCCTAGACGGGTGAGACGATCGCTTATGCGGGCGAGCCGCGCGGCGATGTCCCTCGGCCGCGGGGCCCGGTGGGATGGCCCCATGACCGAGAACCACCACATCCTCGTCCTCGGCGGCACCGGCAAGACCGGCCGCCGCGTCGCCCGCCTGCTGCCGGGGGCCCGGGTCGGCTCCCGCGCCGGCACCCCGCCCTTCGACTGGACCGACCGGGCCACCTGGGACGCCGCGCTGGCCGGCACCAGGGCCGCCTACCTCGCCTACTACCCCGACATCACCGTGCCGTGGGCCGCCGAGGTGCTCGGCGCCTTCGCCGAGCGGGCGGCCAGCGCCGGCGTCGAGCGCCTGGTGCTGCTCTCGGCGCGCGGCCTGCCGGCGGCCCACCCCGCCGAGCAGGCGGTTCGCGAGGCCGGCACCGGCTGGACGATCCTGCGGGCCAGCTGGTTCTGCCAGAACTTCAGCGAGGAGTTCCCCGTCGTCGGCGTCCGCGAGCGGGACGAACTGCTGCTGCCGGCCGCGCCCGACACCGTCGAGGCCTTCGTCGACGCCGACGACATCGCGGACGTCGCGGCGGCGGCCCTCACCGGGGACGGGCTGGACGGCCGGACCCTGGAACTGACCAGCGCCCGCGCGCTGTCCATGGCCGAGTCGGCGGCGGAGCTGAGCAAGGCCACCGGCCGCGAGATCCGCTACCGCGAGATCACGCCGAACGCCTACGCCGCCCACCTGACCACCGAGGTCGGCCTGTCCCCCGAGGAGGCGGGCATGCTCGCCGCCCTCTTCCGCGACGTGCTCGACGGCCGCAACGCCGCCGTCACGGACGACGTCACCCGGGCACTCGGCCGCCCCGCGCGTGACTTCACGGACTACGCCCACGCGGCGGCGCCGGCCTGGCGGCCTACCGCCCCGAAGGACCGCCAGCCCGGACGAGCCTGAGGGGCCGGGGCCTTCGGCCCCGAAGGAACGGCCAGCCGGCCCCGTGTCGGGGCCGGTCCGGCCCGAAGGACAGCCGGACCAACCGGGCCTTGGCCCACGGCCGCACGGGCCGCACCGCCTCACGCAGCGAAGCCCGGACGACGCCGGCCCCGGCAGGCCCTGGACCACGTGGTGGCCACGGCGCTTCGACCCGCAGACCGGCACCAAGGCCGGGTGGCCGCGCCGCCTCGATCAGTGGTCTCCCAGGGGCCCGGGCGCCAGCCCGGACGACATCGAACCCGGCAGGACCCGGACGCGTGGTGGCCGAGGTCCTTCGGACCAGTAGGCCGGCAGGCCGGCCCCGCTCCGCACGGGCTCGGACGGCACCAGGAACCGCGATCCCCCACGGCCGGGCCGGCCGCACCACCCCGGGCGCCAGCCCGGACAGCGCACCAGACCCGGCAGGCCCGGGACGCCCGGGGGCCCAGGCCCTTCGGACCAGTAGGCCGGCAGGCCGAACCCGCACCACCCCGGGCACCAGCCCGGACAGCGCACCAGACCCGGCAGGCCCCGGACGCGCGAGGGCCCAGGCCCTTCGGACCAGTAGGCCGGCAGGCCGATTTCGTACCGCCTGGTGGACCACTTGTGCCACAGCGCGGTTCGATGATGTGATGGCCCGGCCAGCTCGCCGATCAGGGAGGGACGACCGTGGCCGAGGCCGACTCGGGTGGTGTCCGCAGTGTGCAACGCGCCGTGGAGTTGCTCGCGCTCTTCGACGGCGAGCATCCGAGCCGCTCCGTGCGTGAGTTGACCGACGAGACCGGCCTGCCGAAGAGCACCGTGGTGCGCCTGGTGCACACGCTGGAGCAGGCCGGTCTGCTGTGGAGCCGGGGCGACGGCCAGCTCGTCCCCGGTTCAGGTCTGCTGCGCTGGGCCGAGCTGGCCGGCAGGACGTGGCGGCTGCCGGAGGAGGCGCTGCGGCGCCTCGCGGAGCTCAGCGCGGCGAGCCGGGGCGAGACCGTGAGCCTCTACGTGCGGCAGCGGAACACCCGGGTGTGCGTCGCCCGCCACGAGGGGACGCGCAGCCTGCGGCACGTCGTGCACGTCGGGGCCGAGATGCCGCTGTGGTCCGGCGCCGCCAGCCATGTCCTGCTCTCCCGGGCCGACCGCGCCGACGTCGCGGCGGTCGCGGCCCGCGCCCCGCACGAGGGCTGGGACGAGCTCCTGTGGGAGCGTGCCCGCGCCGCGGCCGCGAACGGCTGGTCGGTCAGCCACGGGGAGCGCGAGCCGGGCGTGTCGGGTCTCGCGGCCCCGGTGTTCGACCGCTCGGGGCGGCTGACCGCGGCGGTCGGCCTCGGCGGCCCCACCGTCCGCTTCACGGACGAGGCCGTCGCCGCGCTGCTGCCCTCGCTGACGGACGCCGCGCAGGTCCTGACCACCCTCGACTGCATCGGAGGCACCGCCTGATGTCGACCGCCCTACTGGAAGGCGTCCGGGTCCTCGACCTCACCAACGTGCTCGCCGGGCCGTTCGCCGGTTACCAGCTCGCCCTGCAGGGCGCCGACGTCGTCAAGGTGGAGATGCCGGGGTCCGGGGACCTCGCCCGCCAGCTGGGCGCCGACCGCGCCCTCGCGGACGAGCTGTTGGGCGCCTCGTTCCTGGCGCAGAACGCCGGCAAGCGCTCGGTCACGCTCGACCTCAAGGACCCGGAGGGCCGTGAGGCGCTGCTGCGCGCCGTGCGGGAGGCGGACGTGCTGCTGGAGAACTTCCGCCCCGGCGTGATGGAGCGGCTCGGCCTCGGTTGGAAGACGTTGCGCGCCGAGAACCCGGGGCTCGTCTACTGCGCCATCTCCGGCTTCGGGCAGACGGGGCCGATGCGGGACCGCCCGGCGTACGACCAGATCGTCCAGGGCCTGAGCGGCATGATGAGCGTGACCGGCACCGAGGAGACGGCCCCGCTGCGCGCGGGCTTCCCGGTCGCCGACACCCTCGGCGGGATGGCCGCCGCCTACGCGGTGGCGGCCGCCCTCGTGCGGCGCGGCCGCACCGGGGAGGGCGCGTTCGTCGACGTCTCCATGCTGGAGGCGGCGCTGACGGCGATGGGCTGGGTGACGTCCAACTACCTGATCACCGGCCGCGAGCCGCGTCCGATGGGCAACGAGAACTTCACCGCGGCGCCCTCCGGCACCTTCGCGACCGCCGACGGGCACCTGAACATCGCCGCCAACCGGCAGCAGCAGTACGCCACCCTGTGCCGCCTGATCGGCCGCGAGGACCTGACGTCCGATCCGCGGTTCGCCCACCCCGCGGACCGGAAGGCGCACCGCGAGGCGCTGCGCGTCGAGGTGGAGTCCGCGCTGGCCGCCCGGCCGGCCGTCGAGTGGGAGGAGATACTCTCCGACGCCGGCGTCCCGGCGGCCCGGGTGCTCTCCGTGCCGGAGGCCCTCGGCCTCGACCAGCTGGCCGCCCGCGACTTCGTGCTTGACCTGCCGTTCCCCGACGGCCGCGAGCGCCCGCTGAGCGTCCTCGGCAGCCCGGTGCGGGTCGACGGGGAGCCGGTACGGGCCCCCGCTCCCCCGCCGTTGCTCGGCGAGCACACCGACGCGGTCCTGACCGAACTCGGCTACGACCGGCGGCGGATCGCCGGGCTGCGGGAGCGAGGCGCGATATGAGCGAGCGGGAGGACCGGGAGGAAGCCGTGAGCGAGCCGATGATCGAGGAGCGCCGCGTCACCGACTGGTGGTCGACGGCGGTGACCGAGATCCAGCCGGGGCGGATCGCGCTGCGCGGCTATCCGGTCGAGCGGCTCATCGGCCGGGTCACCTTCGCGGAGCAGATCTGGCTGATGCTGCGCGGCGAGCTGCCGACGCCGGCCCAGGGCCGGCTGCTGGAGGCGGCGTTGGTGGCCGCGGTCGACCACGGCCCGCAGGCGCCGTCGATCGCCGCGGCCCGGATGGCGGCGACCTGCGGCGTCGGCCTGAACAGCGCCGTCGCGACCGGCGTCGGGCTGCTCGGGGACGTGCACGGCGGCGCGGGGCAGCAGTGCATGGAGGTGCTGGCGCGCGTCGTCGACGGCGCGGACGCCGGGGCCGTGGTCGCGGAGTTCCGGGAGCGCCGCGCCTACGTGCCGGGCTTCGGTCACCGCTTCCACCCCCGCGACCCGCGGCGCGACCCGCTGCTCGCGCTCGTCCGGGAGGCTGTCGACGAGGGGGCGGTGGCGGGCCGCGCGCTGGCGGCCGGGCTGGCGATCGAGGCGGCGCTGGCCGAGGGCAGGAGCCGCCCCGTGCCGATGAACATCGACGGGGCCACCGCCATCATCTACGCGGAGCTCGGCTTCCCGCCCGAGCTGGGGCGCGGCCTGTTCGTCCTCTCCCGCAGCGTCGGCATCCTCGCCCACGCCTGGGAGGAGAAGGAGGGCGGCGCCCGCATCAAGGGGCCGCTCCCCCGGCCGCTGCTGGCGGGCTACCACGGCGCCCCCGCGCGGGAGCTGCCTGACGACCGCTGAGGCCGCGCTCAGCCGAGGTGGGCGAGGATGTGGTCGGCGGCCTCGGTCGCCATGCGGCGCAGGGCCTCCGCCGTCTGGGCCCCGGTGTGCGGGGTGATGACGACGGTGGGCTCCGCCCGCAGCGGGTGGTCGTCGGGCAGCGGCTCGACGACCGTCACGTCGAGCCCGGCGCCCGCCAGGTGGCCCCGGCGGACCGCTGTGAGCAGGGCGTCCTCGTCCAGGATCCCGCCGCGTGAGGTGTTGACGACGACCGCGCCGGCGGGCAGCGCGAGGAGCTCGGGCAGCCCGACCAGGCCGCGGGTCCCGGGGACCAGCGGCACGTGCAGGCTGAGGTTCTCGGCGTGGGCCAACAGGTGGGGCAGGTCGACGGGTTCGGCGCCGGCGGCGGCGATCTCGGCCGCCGGCACCATCGGGTCGTGGGCCAGCACCCGCATGCCGAAGCCGTGGGCGCCGATGGCGGCGACCCGGCGGGCGATCCGGCCGAAGCCGAGCAGCCCGAGCGTGGCGCCGGAGAGCTCCCGGCCGGTGATCGCGGCCCTGGTGTCGCCCTCGTTGCGCACCGCGACGCCGATGCCGCGCCGGACGGCAAGCAGCAGTGCCACGGCGTGCTCGGCGACCGACTGCGCGTTGGCCGTCGGCGTGGTGGTGACGGCGATCCCCAACTCCCGGGCGCGGTCCACGTCGACGGTGTCGAGGCCGACGCCGTGCCGGGCCACGACGCGCAGCGCCGGGGCGCGGGCCATCATCTCGCCGTCGACCCGCTCGGTGCGGAGCAGGATCGCCGCGACCCGGTCGCTGACCTCGTCGAACGAGGCCGGCGCCGCGCCGTAGCCGAGGCGCACCTCGGCGACGGCGGCGAGCCGGCGGACGGCGTCCTCGTGGACCGGTCGCGGGATCCAGACCAGGGGCCGGTCAGCCACGGGGCACCAGCCGCTGGTTGGCGGCGCGGCGCTCGGCCTCGCCGGCGATGAGCCCACGCGCGCCGTCGACGACCTCGTCGATCCGGGCGCGGGGGACGATCGCCACGCCGTCGTCGTCGCCGAGCACCCAGTCCCCCGGCGCGACCGGGACGCCCCCGACGGCGATCGGCTCGCCGATCCGGAAGGGGCCGGTCTTCCAGGGGCCCGCCGGGGTGACCGCCCGGGCGAAGACCGGGACGCCGAGTCCGGCGAGCTCCGCGACGTCGCGGGCCGCGCCGTCGAGCACGATGCCGCCGACCCGGAGCGCCCTGGCCTTCTGCACCACGAGCTCGCCGATCAGGGCCCGGGTGGTGTCCCCGCCGCCGTTGACGACGAGCACCTCGCCGCGCCTGATGGTCTCGAACGCCGTGTGCAGGCCCTTGTTGTCCCCGGGCCGCGTCCACACGGTGAACGCGGGGCCTGACAGCGTCGCGCCGGGCCACAGCGGGCGTATGCCGTCGGCGACCCCGAAGCGGTCCATGGCGTCGGAGACGGTGGCGACGGGCAGCGCGCCGGGCGTCGGATAGTCGTGCACGGTTCTCCCTGGTGGTTGGGCTGGGGGTGGTTCCGTCGGTCAGTAGAGGGCCGGCGGCAGCCCGGTGCGCGCGATGTCCTCGGCGCAGCGCCGCACGGCGTGCACGAAGCCGGGGATCCGGTCGTCGGTGAACCGCACCGTGGGGCCGCCGAGGGCGAGCACCGACGTCCGCGCGGGCGGGCGTCCTCCGGTGGCCGGGACCGGGACCGCGAGGCCGCTGTTGCCGGCCTCGCGGTGTCCGTGGGAGAGGCTCCAGCCCTGCTCTGCGGCGCTCGCCACCCCCTTGCGGAGGGCCGCGGCGTCGCCGCCGGCCTCGGCGACGATCCGGTCGATCAGCCCGTCGCGGTCCGCCGGTGGTTCGAGGCTCAGCAGCACGTAGGCGGCTGACCCGACCGACATCGGCAGCTCGTCGCCCTGCTGCACGGCGTGCCGCAGGGTGTTGGGGCTCGGCACCTGGCCGACCACGACCCGGCGCGTGCCCTCCCGCACGTAGAGGCTCACCGTCTCGCCGGTCTCGGCGGCCAGCGCCTGCATCCGGGCCAGGGAGGCGGGCGGCACGGTCCACGCGGCGTCCGCGAAGGCGGCGAACGCGATCAGCCGGGCGCCGACCCGGATCTGCCCGTCCGCGCCGGACTCCAGCAGGCCCTCGGCGGCCAGGGTGTCGACGAGCCGCAGCACGGTGGTCCTCGGCAGGCCCGTCTCGCGCACGAGGTCGGCGAGCGAGAGCGACATGCGTTCGGGGGTGAAGGCGCGCAGCACCGCCCAGGACCGGCTCACCGCGCGGATGCCGCCGCCCGCGCCGTCGGCACTCTCCGTGACGTCCGTGGTCACAACCCGCCCCTTTCCACGATCGATTCGACCCGAAGGGTTGTATACCACCTGGCGGTCATCTATATCTACTAGGCGGACACCCCCGGTGTCGCAAACCATGAGAATCCACGCCACAAGGGAGTGACCGTGCGGAAGAAACGTCCCGTCCTCGAGGTCCTGGGGGTCGTGGCCACGCTGGTGCTCGCGGCGTTCGCCGCCGTGGACGCCAGCGGCTCCACCTCAGGAGCCACCCCGAGGTCGAAACTGACCGTGATGGCGCCGGCGGCGCCGGGCGGCGGTTGGGACCTCGCGTCGCGGGAGCTCCAGCAGGCGCTGCGCGCCGGCTCGATCGTGAACAACGCCCAGGTCGTCAACGTGCCGGGGGCCGGCGGCACCATCGGCCTCGCCCAGTTCGCCGAGATAGGCCCCGACCCGACGCAGCTGATGATGACCGGCACGGTCATGGAGGGCGCCATCACCGTCAACGGCTCGTCCGTCGACCTGCTCGACACCACGCCCATCGCCCGGCTCGCCGAGGACTACGAGGTGCTCGTCGTCCCCGCGGACTCCCCCTTCGAGACCCTCGACGACCTGCTCGACGCCTGGCGGGACGACCCGCACGGCCTCGCGATCGGCGGCGGCGGGCTCGGCGGCACCGACCACCTGCTCGTCGGCCTCACCGCCCGCGCGGCGGGCATCGACCCGGCACAGCTCAACTACGTGTCGTTCGCGGGCGGCGGCGAGGTGATGACCGCGCTGCTCTCGCACACCGTCGCGGTCGGCGTCAGCGGCTACAACGACTTCCGCGACCAGATCGAGGCGGGCAACCTGCGGGCGCTCGCCGTCTCGGCCGAGGAACCGGTGCCGGGCATCGACACCCCGACCCTCGTCGAGCAGGGCATCGACGTGGCCCTGCCCAACTGGCGCGGCGTGGTCGCCCCGCCCGGCATCAGCGACGCGGAGCGGGCGGAGCTGATCTCCATCGTCACCGAGATGACGGAGACACCGGAGTGGGCGGACGCGCTCTCCCGCCACCGCTGGGTCGACAGCCTGCTGACCGGCGACGAGTTCACCACGTTCATCCGCGAGGACCAGGCCAGGGTCGACGCGATCATCGAGGAGTTGGGCCTGTGAGCACCGTGAGCACCACAGAGGAACTCGCCTCCCGCGGCGGGCCAGGGGAGTTCCTGCGCCGCCGCACGGGGCTCGTCCTCCCGCTGCTGATGCTGCTGGTCGGCGTCGTGCTGGCGGTCGGCACGGTCACCATGGACGTGCCGGACAACGTCGCCTGGCCGGGCCCCCGGCTGTTCCCCACGGTCATCTCGATCGCCTGCTTCGTCTTCGCCGTGCTGATGGCCGTGGACGTGCTGCGCCACCCAGAGCCCGAGCGGGTGGCCGCGCACACCGACGAGGCGGACGGGGCCGACGAGACCGACGCCGAGGAGACCCGGGTCAGGAGCAACCGGCCCGCGGTGCTCGCGCTCGTCGGCACGCTCGTGGCCTTCATCGTGGTGCTCGACCCGCTCGGCTGGCTGCTCTCCGGCAGCCTGCTCTTCTGGGGCGTCGCCCGAGCCCTCGGCAGCCGCCGCCCGCTGTTCGACGTGTTCCTGTCGATCGCCGTCTCCTCGATCGTGCAGCTCGCCTTCTCCGCGGGCCTCGGTCTCAACCTTCCCCCGGGCGTACTCGCAGGAGTTTTCTGATGGACTCACTGGCCAACCTCGGCGACGGCTTCCTCACCGTCCTCACGCCGATGAACATGCTCTGGGTGCTGGTCGGCGCGCTGCTCGGCACCGCGGTGGGCGTCCTGCCAGGGCTGGGCTCGGCGATGGCGGTGGCGCTGCTGCTGCCCGTCACGTTCTCGCTCGACCCGATCGGCGCGTTCATCATGTTCGCCGGCGTGTTGTTCGGCGGCCTCTTCGGCGACTCGATCTCCGGCATCCTGATGAACACGCCCGGCAACAGCACCGCCATCGCCGGGACGATCGAGGGCCACAAGATGGCGCGGACCGGGCGCGCGGCGCAGGCGCTGGCGACCTCCGCGATCGCCGCGTTCATCGGCGGCATCCTCTCCTCCGTACTCGTGGTCTTCTTCGCCCCGTCACTGGCCGACCTGGCCACCCTGTTCGGCCCCGAGGAGTACCTGGCGCTCGCGGTGTTCGCGTTCGTCGCGATCTCGGCCGTGGTCGCCGAGTCGCTGGTGCGCGGCCTGACGGCGCTGGTGATCGGCCTGGCGATCGCGCTGGTCGGCGTCGACGGCATGTCCGGCGCCGCCCGCTTCACCGGCGGCCAGCCCGAACTGTTCGACGGCATCAACATCGTGGTGATCACCGTCGGGCTGCTCGCCCTCGGCGAGGTGATCGCGGTCGCCGCGCGGCGCGGCACCCGGCAGGACACGGAGCTCATCCCGTCCGGCGGCCGACTCTGGCTCTCCCGCGAGGAGTTCCGGCTCGCGCTGCCGGCGTGGCTGCGGGGCAGCGCCATCGGCGTGCCGTTCGGCATCATCCCGGTCGGCGGCTCGGAGGTGCCGACGTTCCTCGCCTACGGCACCGAGCGGCGGCTGGCCTCCCGCAAGCCGGGCTCGATGTTCGGCAAGGGCGCCATCCAGGGCGTCGCGGGGCCCGAGGCGGCGGGCAACGCCACGGCGGGCACCGCCATGGGCGCGCTGCTGGCGCTCGGCCTGCCGACGTCGGCCACGGCGGCCGTGATGCTCGCCGCGTTCCGGCAGTACGGCCTCCAGCCGGGTCCGCTGCTCTTCGAACGGGCCAGCGAGCTGGTGTGGGCGCTGCTCGCCAGCTTCTTCATCGGCATGGTCGTCCTGCTGATCCTCAACCTGCCGTTCGCGCCGCTGTGGGCGAAGCTGCTGAAGCTGCCGCGGCACTACCTGTACGCCGGCATCACGGTCTTCGCGATGCTGGGCGTGTACGCGACCAGCAGCAAGCTGCTCGACCTGGTGCTGGTGCTGGCCATCGGCCTGCTGGGCTTCGCGATGCGCCGCTACGGGCTGCCGGTCGCTCCGGTGCTGATCGGCGTCATCCTCGGGCCGCTCGCCGAGACGGAGTTCCGGCGGGCGATGGCGGTCAGCGAGGGCGACCCGACGGTCCTGGTCTCCAGCCCGATCGCGGCCACGCTCTACGCGGTGCTGGTCCTCGGCGTCGGCGCGTTCCTCATCCAACGCCGGAGCGCTGCGCTGGCCAAAGCGGCGTAGTCGCGCCGCGACCGCGCGCCGCCGACGGCGGCTGCGCGTCGGCTGCGCCGCCCGGCCGGCGGGCGCCGGGCCATGCCCGGCGCTCACGCCGGGGGGCCGGTCCCGCGGTCGCGCCGCCGGCGCGAAGAGCCGGCAGGCGCCCGGGCCATGCCCGGCGCTCCGGCCGGGCGGCCCGGCCCCGCGTGGCGGGCTCGCCACGACACATGGCCCAGGCACGGACGCGGACCACGGCCGCGAAGCGCCGGCCGCCCACGCGGCAAGCCGACACGCACCGCCCGCGAGACCACAGGCTGCGGCAACCTGGCGGCCCTTCGAACCGGCAGGCCGGCAGGCCAAACCCGCAGCAGCGGGGTGCCGGCTACCCACGCGGCAAGCCGACAGGCACCCGGCCACGCCAAGGCCCGGCCCACGAGACCACAGGCCGGAACCGGCCGTCAGGCCACGGCCGGCCCGAGGGGCCGCCCCTTCGGATCGGCAGGCCGGCAGGCCAAACCCGCAGCGGCGCGGTGCCGGCGGCCGGCCCGAGGCCCACCAACCTGACGCCCCTTTGAACCGGCAGGCCGCCAGGCCGAACCGACAGCGGCGCAGTGGCAGCCGCGTGCGCGGCAAGCCGACAGGCATCCGGCCACGCCAAGGCCCGGCCCACGAGACCACAGGCCGCGACCAGCCGTCAGGCTCCGGCGAGCCCGAAGGGCACACCAACCTGGCGTCCCTTCGGACCGGCAGGCCGGCAGGCCGGCAGGCCGGCAGGCCGAACCCGCGGGCCGGGCTCGGCGGCCGTGCCGCCCGGCGGCGGACGGCGCGCCGAGTGTCCGACGGGCTAGCGTCCTTCGGACCGGTAGGCCGGCAGGCTGGTACCGGTGCCGTCGGCCGTCACATACTCGCGCAGGTGGCGGCCCGTCAGTGTCTCGCCGTGCGAGACGAGGTCGGTGGGGGGGCCGGTGAAGACGACGCGGCCGCCGTCGTGGCCGCCGCCGGGGCCGAGGTCGATGATCCAGTCGGCGTGGGCCATCACGGCCTGGTGGTGCTCGATGACGACGACCGTGTTGCCGTCGTCCACCAGCCGGTCGAGCAGCGCGAGCAGTGTGTCGACGTCGGCCATGTGCAGTCCCGTGGTCGGCTCGTCGAGCACGTAGACCGTGGACGGCTCGGCCATCTGGATGGCGAGCTTGAGGCGCTGCCGCTCGCCGCCCGAGAGGGTGTTGAGCGGCTGGCCGAGGCGCAGGTAGCCGAGTCCCACGTCGGTCATCCGGCCGAGGACGGCCCGTGGTTGGCGCTCGGTGAAGAAGGCGTGGGCCTCGGTGACCGACATCTCGAGCACCTCGTGGATGTTCCGGCCGCGCAGCGTGTAGGCCAGCACCTCCGAGGTGAAGCGCCGGCCCTCGCACCGCTCGCAGACGGTCGCCACGCCGGCCATCATCGCCAGGTCGGTGTAGACGAGGCCGATGCCGTTGCAGTTGGGGCAGGCGCCCTCGGAGTTGGCGCTGAACAGCGCCGGCTTGACGCCGTTGGCCTTCGCGAAGGCGTTGCGGATGGGGCCCAACAGCCCTGTGTAGGTCGCCGGGTTGCTGCGTCGTGAACCGCGGATCGGGGTCTGGTCGGCGACGGCGACCCCGTCGCGCTTGGCGAGGTAGCCGTGGATCAGCGAGCTCTTGCCCGAGCCGGCGACGCCGGTGACGACGGTGAGCACGCCCAGCGGCACGTCCACGTCGACGCCCTTGAGGTTGTGCAGGTCGGCGCCTTTGATGGAGAGTTGGCCGGCCGGGGTGCGGACCTTCTCGCGCAGCGCGGCCCGGTGTCCGAGGTGGCGGCCGGTGAGCGTGTCCGAGGCGGCGAGCCCGGCGACGTCGCCGGTGTAGCAGATCGTGCCGCCGTGTTCGCCGGCGCCGGGGCCGAGGTCGACGACGTGGTCGGCGATGGCGATGACCTCGGGCTTGTGCTCCACGACCAGCACCGTGTTGCCCTTGTTCCGCAGCCGCAGCAGCAGGTCGTTCATCCGCTGGATGTCGTGCGGGTGCAGGCCGGTGGTCGGCTCGTCGAAGACGTAGGTGACGTCGGTCAGCGAGGAGCCGAGGTGCCGGACCATCTTGACGCGCTGCGCCTCGCCGCCGGAGAGCGTGCCGGACGGCCGGTCGAGGGAGAGGTAGCCGAGGCCGATCTCCACCAGGGAGTCGAGGAGTTGGCCGAGGCCGGTGAGCAGCGGCGCGACGTTGGGGTATCCCCTGCTCGAAGAGCTTGGGGAAGGGTCGGAGATGCCGCGGACGAACCCGGCGAGGTCGCTGATCTGCATGGCGGAGCACTCGGCGATGTTGCGGCCGTCGATCCGGGAGGACAGCGCGTCCTGGCTGAGCCGGCTGCCGCCGCAGGCCTGGCACTCGGTGAAGACGACGGCCCGGTCGACGAAGGCGCGGATGTGCGGCTGCATGCTGTCGCGGTCCTTGCCGAGCCACAGCCGCCTGATCTTGCCCACCAGGCCCTCGTAGCTGACGTTGTTGGTGCCGATCCTGAGCTTGGTCGGCTCCTTGTACAGGAAGTCCTGCCACTCGGTCTCGGTGAAGTCGGCCAGCTTCTTGTCCGGGTCGTAGAGTCCCGAGCCCGCCATCACCTGCCAGTACCAGGAGTCGACCTGGAAGTTGGGGACGGTGATGGCCCCTTCCCTCAACGAGCGGGTGCGGTCGACGAGTTGGTCGACGTCGATGTCGGTGACCTGGCCGAGGCCCTCGCAGTCGGGGCACATGCCCTCGGGGCTGTTGAAGCTGAAGTGGGTGGCCGTGCCGATGTGCGGGGTGCCGAGCCGGCTGAAGACGATCCGCAGCATCGTGTAGGCGTCGGTGGCGGTGCCCACGGTGGAGCGGGAGTTGGCGCCCATCCGCTCCTGGTCGACGACGATGGCGGCGCTCAGGTTGTGCAGCCCGTCCACGTCGGGCCTGGCCTGGCTCGGCATGAGGGACTGGAGGAAGGCCGTGTAGGTCTCGTTGATCAGCCGCTGCGACTCGGCGGCGATGGTGCCGAAGACGAGCGAGGACTTTCCGGAGCCGGAGACGCCGGTGAACACGGTGAGCCGGCGCTTGGGTATGTCGACCGACACGTTCCGCAGGTTGTTCTCGCGGGCGCCGCGAACCTGGATGACCGTGTGCCCGTCGGCCTCGGTCGGCGGGGCGGCGAAGGCGCTGGAGTGCGGTGGCGGCTGCTCTGCGGACACGCGATTCCCCCTGGGGTACCTGAAGGGCCGGACCTAAACCTCGTACAGTGTACCCAATAAGTGCCGGACCCCGATCCGTGAGCGGCCCCGCCGGCCGCCCGTCAAGCGCGCTTCCCTACAGTGCGGGCATGCACGACTCCAACGACATCAGGCCGGTCCGCGCCGCCGACCTGGACGCCATCGCGGCGATCTTCACGCACTACGTCACCGACACCGTCGTCACCTTCATGGAGACAGCGCCGACCACCGCCGACTGGGAGCGGAAGCTCGCCGACCTCACGGCGCGCGGCCTGCCCTTCCTGGTCGCCGAGGCGCCCGGCGGCGAGATCGCCGGCTTCGCCTACGCCGGCCCCTGGCGCGCCCAGCACGCCTACCGGCACACCGCCGAGAACTCGATCTACCTGGCCCCCGACCACACCGGCAAGGGCCTCGGCAGCCGGCTCCTCGAAGCGCTGCTCGCCGCCTGCGCCGAGGCCGGCGTCCGCCAGCTGATCGCCGTGATCGCCGACGCCGGCGACAACGCGGCCTCCCCGGCGCTGCACCGCCGCTTCGGCTTCACCGACGCCGGCCGGCTGACCGCCGTGGGCACCAAGCACGGCCGCTGGCTGGACACCATCCTGATGCAGCGGTCCCTGCCGCCGGCGGCCTAGCCGCCCGCTACCCGCGGCCGGTGCGGTCGTCGACGGACGTGAAGAGTTCAGCGGAAGGCCCCGGCGTTGCGTTCGGCCCACTCGGCGAAGGAGCGGGGCGCGCGGCCGAGCACCCGCTCGACGTCCGGGCTCAGCCGCAGCTCGGCGGCGGTGGGTTCGCCGAGCACGGACAGCGTGGTCGCCACCACCGGCTCCGGCATGAAGGCGGCCATCCGGGCGCGCGCCTCCTCGCGGGTCAGCTCCACGAACCGCACCGGCTCGCCGAGCGCCGCCCCGATCGCCGCGGCCTGCTGCCGGGGCGTGACGACCGCCGGCCCGGTCAACTCGTAGACGTGCCCGGCGTGTTCGTCCTTGCGCAGGGTCACGGCCGCGACCTCGGCGATGTCCGCCGGGTCGATCACCGGGATCCCGACGTCGCCGAAGGGCGCGGCGACGGTCCGCTCGGCGCGCACCGACTCCGCCCAGGCGAAGGCGTTGGACGCGAAGCCGCCGGGCCGCAGGATCGTCCAGGCCAGGCCCGACTCGCGCACCGCGTCCTCGACCGCCCGCATGGTGCCGCCGTGCGAGGGCGACTCCGGCCTGGTCGCCACGCCCTGCGAGGAGAGCCGCACCACCCGCCGGACCCCGGTGTCCCTGGCCACGGCCAGGATGGCGTGCGGGTCGAGCCCGTGGCCGCCCGCGCCGCCGTCGTGCAGGAACAGCGCCTCCGCGCCGTCGAGGGCGGGCCGCAGGCTCTCCGGCGTGGCCAGGTCCGCCGTCACCGCCCGCACGCCCGCCGGCACGTCGCCCGCGGCGACCCCGCGCGCGACCGCCGTCACCCGCTCCCCGGCCTCGGCCAGCGTTCTGACCAGCCAACGGCCGACGTTACCTGTGGCACCCGTCACCACGATCATCTTCGACTCCCGCGTCTTCCCTGTGGTTTCTCGCGACGGGAAGGACGCTAACAGCCTCGGTATAGTAGGTACCTACAGGAAAGTGACTACCCCAGAAGGGGGCTGGCGCCATGAGGGCCGACGCCGCGACCGACCCCGAGCTGGCGTGCCCGATCTCGCCGGTCGTGGACATCGTCTTCAGCCGCTGGACCACGCCGATCCTCTGGTCGCTCCACACCTTCGGCCGCCAGCGGTTCGTCGAGCTGGAGCGGCGCATCACCGGGATCACCCCCAAGGTGCTCACCCAGCGCCTCCGCCAGCTGGAGCGCGACGGCCTGGTCGTCCGCACCTACCACCCCGAGGTGCCGCCGCGCGTCGAGTACGAGATCAGCGAGCTGGGCCGCAGCCTGGCCCCGCTCTTCGCGCACCTCGCCGAGTGGGCCACGGCCAACCTCGGCCAGGTCGAGCGCGCCCGCGAGGAGTACGACGCGGCCGGCTCGCCGCGCTGACCGGACCGCGCCGAGCCGACCGCCCGGCCGGTCAGTCGGTCAGTCGCCGTCGTCGCCGAACTCCTCCCCGAAGGCGGCGGCGAGCGCGGCGGCGACCAGGCCCGGCAGGTCGGGGCGCCCGTCCTCCCGGGCCCAGCGCGTCAGGGCGATGTGCATCGCGGCCAGGCAGGCGCTGGCCGCGGCCCCGACGCGGAACTCCGCGTCGGGGTCGGGCGCGTCGCCGAGCAGGGCGTCGGTGATGGCCTGCTGGGTGGCGAGCTGGCTGTCCAGGTGTCGGGCGCGCAGCGCCGGCGTGTCGATCATCAACCGCAGGCGGGCGAGCAGCAGTTCCCGGTCGGGGGACCCGGCGAGGTCACGGGCCGTCTCGACCAGGGCCCGGCCGATCCGGCGCACCTGGGGCTCGCCCGCCGGCCGGGCCGCGACCCCGGCTGCGACGAGGTGGTCGTACCGGCCGTGGAGGACCAGGTCCTCCTTGGTCGGGAAGTGCCGGTAGACGGTCATCGTCGAGACCCCGGACGCGCGCGCGACGTCGTTGACGGTGGTGTCGTCGAAGCCGCGCTCGGCGAACAGCCGCAGGGCGTGCGACTGGATGAGTCGCCTGGTCTCCACCCGCCGTCGTTCGCGCAGACTCGGCCCTTCACCACTCATGCGTGACACGCTACCGTACTGTTAGTCACTCACAAGTTGCGGGTGACTAACACGAAGAGGTGGACGGAATGGGCAGACTGATCGGCAGGACCGCCGTGGTGACCGGGGCCTCGCGCGGCATAGGGCGGGCCATCGCCCGGCGCCTCGCCGCCGACGGCGCGGAGGTCGCCGTGCACTACGGCTCGGGCGAGGCCGCGGCGCACGAGACGGTCGCCGGCATCGAGCGGGCCGGCGGGCGCGCCTTCGTCGTCCACGCCGAACTGGGCACGGACGGGGACGTGGACGCCCTGTTCGCCGGCCTGGCGCGGGGGTTGGCCGGTCGGCCGCTGGACATCCTGGTCAACAACGCGGCGGCCGCCCCGACCGGCCCCGTCGAGACGGACACCCCCGAGCGGTTCGACCGCCTCTTCGCGGTGAACGTCAGGGCGCCGTACTTCATCGTCCAGCGGGCGCTCCCGCTGCTCCGCGACGGCGGCCGGATCATCTCCCTGACCTCGGTCGCCACCCGGGTGGCCAACCCGGGGCAGACCGCCTTCGCGATGGGCAAGGGCGCCCTGGAGACGATGACGCTGACCCTGGCCGGCGCGCTGGGCACCCGCGGGATCACGGTCAACGCCGTCGCCCCCGGCGCGACCAGGACCGCGGACAACGCCGCCGTCTTCGAGCAGCCGGGGCTGGCGGAGTTCATCACCGGCCAGACCGCCCTGGACCGCCTCGGCCGCGCCGAGGACGTGGCCGACGCCGTCGCGTTCCTCGCCTCCGACGACGCGCGCTGGATCACCGGCCAGGTCCTCGACGCCAGCGGCGGCCTCCACCTCGGCCTCCGGGGCTGAGCCCGGGACGCCGTGGCCACCTGGTCCGGGAAACGGGCGTGCGTCCAGGCACCGACCGGTGTCACGCTTCCCGGGTGACACCAACGGAGACGCCCCGGATCCAGGCGGCCGCTGCCCGGAACAACGCCGAGTGGTGCGCCGCGGTCTGCCGCTCCCACGGCATCGCCGGTGACTTCGGCGACACGGTCTGGAGCAGCGCCCGCCGCACGCACCCGTACTACCCCGACGCCGTGACCCTGCGCCCCGACGCCCGGCCGGCCGACGTCCTGGCCGGAATCGACACAGCCTCCCCCGGCTGCTCGGTCAAGGACAGCTTCGCCGCCCTCGACCTCACCCCCCACGGCTTCGCCGAGCTCTTCACCGCCCGGTGGATCCACCGCCCGGCGGCGGCCCCCGCGCCCATGCCTGCCTCCCTGCGCGTCGAACGTGTCTCCTCGGCCAGCGAGTTGGGCGACTGGCAGACCGCCTGGCACGGCGGCGACGTCACGGCGGACGTGTTCCGCCCACCCCTGCTCGACGACCCGTCCGTGGTCGTGCTGGCCCTCCACGACGGCCGGGACCTGGCTGGGGGCGCCGTCCTGAACCACGGCTCCGGGGTGGTCGGTGTCTCCAACCTCTTCGCCGTCGACGCCGCCGACCTCGCCGCTGTCTGGCCGGCGACCGTCACCGCGGCCGCCGCCCGTTTCCCCGGCCTCCCTCTCGTCGGCTACGAGCACGCGGACGACCTCGCCCCCGCGCTCGCCAGCGGTTTCACCGAGCTCGGTCCACTCCGCGTCTGGCTGCGTGGAGCGTGAACCCCAGCCGCACCACTTCGGGCCGCGTCACCGATGGGTGAGCCCGAACCCACCGTGCACGAGGGCCAGTTCCACCGCGTCGAGGTGCACGCCGACCACGTGGTCTGCCACCCCCGCACCCCGGCCGCCGCCGCCCGGCTCCCCCGCCGGTCCGCCCTGCTGCGCACCGTCGCCGGGCTCGGCCTCGGCGTCCATACCCCGGAGCCGATCGCCGAACTCGCCGACCCGCCACGCCTCGTCCTCACCCGGGTCCCGGGCGAGCCGCTGCCGCCCGAGGCTCTCGCCTCCCCCGCCGTCCTCGCCTCGGCCGCCGACCAGCTCGCCGCCCTCCTCGCCCGGCTCGCCACCGCGCCCGCCACCGACGTGCCGCGCCAACCCGCCACCCACTGGCGCGACTTCGCCGACGCCGTGACCGCCGAGCTGTACCCGTCGATGTCCCCGGCCGGCCGCGCCAGGGCCGACGCCGAACTGGCCGCGCTGCGCGCCCTGCCCGCCCTGGACACCGCCGTCGTCCACGGCGACCTCGGCGCCGAGAACCTGCTGTGGGAGTGGCACGCCGGGCTGCCGGTCCTCACGGGCGTCATCGACTGGGACGAGGTCGCGCTCGGCGACCAGGCCGAGGACCTCGCGGCCCTGTCCGCCTCCTACGGACCGGAGTTGCTCGCCGCCCTCCGCCCCTCCCCCGCCGTCGCCGCCCGAGCGGCCACGATCCGCGGCTCGTTCGCGCTCCAACAGGCGCTCGCCGCCCAACGCGACGGCGACGCCGACGAGTTGGCCGACGGCCTGGCCGGCTACCGCTGACCGGCCGCACCCACTGGCGCACGCGCACGGGCAGGGCCCGCCGCGCCCCGGACGAACCGGGTCTCACTCGGCCCGGCGCATCAGCAGCCGGCCCTGGCGGAACGGCCGTTCCCCCTCGTGCGGCTCGCGCGTCATCCGCCCGACCTCGACGAAGCCGGCCGCGCGGGCCAGCGCCGCGAGGTCGTCGACCGGCCACCGGTAGGCCGTCACGACCTTGTGGTCGAAGTCGGTGACCTGCTCGCCCTCCGCCTCGAAGAAGCCGAGCAGGAGATGGCCGCCGGGCGCGAGGACCCGCTGGAACTCGGTGAAGTACGGGGGCAGTTCCTTCGGCGGGGTGTGGATGACCGAGTACCAGGACAGCACGCCGTGCAGCGAGCCGTCGGCCAGGTCGAGGGCGTCCATCGAGCCGACCTCGAACCGCAGCTCCGGATACGTCTCGCGGGCCAGGTCGATCATCACGGGCGACAGGTCGACACCGGAGATGTCGAGCCCGAGGCGGTGCAGGTGCGCGACCACCCGCCCGGGGCCGCACCCCACCTCGACGACGGGCCCCGTGCGCGCGAGTTCGGCGAACGCGGCGAGGAACGAGCGGTCCAGCGGCTGGCCGTCGAGCTCGTCTCGGGCGAACTCGGCGTAGAGGACGGCGACGGCGTCGTAGGCGTCGGCCGTCGCGCGGAGGTAGGAGGAGGGTTCGGTCACGGGTGAGGACCCTAGCGGGTGGGTCCCGCCCCACCGACGCGCAGGTGCTCGCCGGGCAGCGGGAGCCGGGGCGGGCGGTAGCCGTCGTCGTCCTTCGGGTCCCCGGCGTGGAGACCGGGCCGCAGCTGGTCGGGCAGGAGCACCACGGCGGCCGTCCCGGACAGGTCCATGTCGGATCCGGCGCCGATCCACGCGTCGGCCTCCACCACCCGCGGCTCGACGGGAGAGTCGTGCACGACGATGACGTCGCACAACACCACCACGTCCGCCGAGTCCACGGCGCACACCCCGAGTTCGACCATCGTCTCCGGCAGCGACTCCGTCCTGACCGTCCGGTAGGAGAAGTGCACGGCGTCCGCTCGCTGGGGCACCTGCGGGTGCGGGCCGAGCTCCCACGCCACGATCTCGGCGGTCAGCGGGTACGTCCGGTCGCCCCGCACCACGGTGACCTCGACGCCGGCCTGGCCGGGCGCGCGGGCCTCGTCGTCCGCCGACGACACACAGCCGGCGAGCACGGCCACCACGCAGGCGACGGCCGTCACCGTTCGCCACCGCATTCGGCCACCTCCGCGCACCGCCACCCCCGTTCGGAAGATCCGGACGCGCCGCACCCCGCGCTGGTTGCGTCACTGTCGTCGACGGTCGAACTCGCACCACACGATCTTGCCTCGGCCCGACGACTCTTCGACCGCACCCCACCGGTCGGCGAGTTGGTCCACGATGAGCAACCCACGCCCGAACTGGTCGTCCGGCCCGGCGGCCCGCTCGCGCGGCAGCCGTTCGCGCCGCGAGTCCACGACCTCGACCCGCAGGGCAGCGGCCGTCACGACCACCCGCACCGCGAACAGACGTCCAGCCACACAGCCGTGCAGCACGGCGTTGGCCACCAACTCCGAGACCACCAGTTCGACATCCGACACGAGTGCTCCCAGACCCCACCCCTCCACCGCCCGCCGCACCCGCCGCCGCGCGACGGTGACGCTGGCTGGATAGGACGGGTAGTCGGCGCGATGCTCGTGGATGACGCCCTCGTCGTCCCGGATATCGGCCATGGACACACCTCCAGTTGGCGCGCAACGCGTTCACTTGACCACAGAAGGTAAGCGCGGGAGAATCGCCGATCAAAGTGGATCCGGGAAAATTTCACCCGAGAGGGTTGTATCGCGATGGAGAACCTGCAGCCGCGGAACAACCGCGTCTCGACGGTCCTGGGACGGCGCCTCGGCAGCGAGTTGCTCGCGCTCAGGACCGCGGCCGGTCTGAACCAGGGCCAGGCCGCCAAGGCCCTGGCGGCGTCCACCGGAAAGATCGCGAAGATGGAGAGCGGCTGGGTGCCCATGCGCGACCCGGATATCCGGGTGCTGTGCGAGTTGTACGGGGCCGATGACCCGGTCCTTGTCGGCGGCCTGCTCGAACTGGCGCGTCTGGACCGGGAGAGGCGCAAGAGCAAGGGCTGGTGGGACGACTTCCCCAGTCTCGGCAAGATGAACGAGTACGTCCGCCTTGAGGACGCGGCAGGCAGCTTGCGCAGTTGGCAACTCGCCTACGTTCCAGGGCTCCTGCAGACGCCCGAGTATGTGCGGGCGCTGCGCGACACGACGGCTGAGGATGACGTCGTGATCGCTGCACGGCTAACTCGTCAGCGGCGGCTCGACTCGGAACGACCGCCGTCTCTGTTGGCGGTCGTGTACGAGGCCGCTCTGCGGCATCTGGTGGGCGGCCCCGAGGTGATGCGCGCGCAACTGGACCACCTGCTGGTCGCCACCCGTCGCCCCCACGTCACCTTGCGGGTCCTGCCCTTCAGCGCGGGCGCTTTGCTTGGCCTGAACTGCACTTTCAACGTGCTGTCCTTCCCCGAGGCGAGCGCCATGGATGTGGTCTACGTCGAAGCGCCATTCGGTGGCCGTTGGCTTGAAGGCGGGAAAGAAGCTGTACAGCATGTCGAACTGTTCGAGAAGATCGCCGCACGAGCACTGAGTCCTCGCGACTCGGCCTCGCTCATCACTGGCATCCGCGACGAACTGTGAGCCATGTCCGACTACATCTTTCGAAAGTCCACTTACAGCGACCCCAACAACGAGTGCGTGGAGGTGGCGACGAACATACCCGGGGCCGTCGCCGTTCGTGACTCCAAGGTCGGGGCGCCCGGTCCGCTCGTGCGGACGTCGCCACGGGCGTGGCGGGTGCTGCTCAGCGCTCTGGACGGAGATGTCCGTGCCATGGGCTAGCCACGCCGCGTGACGGATACCGGGGAGTTCGCCAGGCACATGGCGCGGCGCGCGCAGGGCGACGCGCCTGGGGCCGACCGCCTGACACCCTCTCAGCCCGTTGCTTGGTCCTTCCAGGCAACCGTCCGGACCACATCCAGGGCGATGTCCTCCACCCCGCGACCGTCGGTCGGGATGCGGACCGTGCCGGCGGGGGCCCGTTCGTTCAGCTCGCGGGCCATCCGCAGGCTCCGCTCGATGTGGGCGTCGAGCTGGGAGCCGATCTCCCGTCCCGCCAGCCGCTCCCGCACGGTGGCCTCCTCGGCGGTGAGCAGGACACAGGTCGACCTGATCGCGCCGCCGCCCATGGCCCGTCTGAGCATCGGCTCCTCCAGGATGCTCACCGTGTTCGTGTAGATGAGGCGCCGCTGGCCGAGAGCCGCGTAGTTCGCCCAGATCGCGGCGGTGTTCCGCTCCGTGATCGCCGCGCGGTGCGGGTCGTCGGCGGGGGCTGGGTGGATCTGGTCCATGTAGTCCCCCTCGATCAGGCAGTGCGCCGTTCCCGCCGCCCGCAGCGCCGCGGACACCTCCCATGCGACGGTCGTCTTCCCGACGCCCGCGCCACCGCCGATGAGCAACAGTTCGTACGTGGTCATGGCCGGCCAGCCTGGCAGAGCGGTGGCCGCCCGGGCACCTGGTTTCAGAAGCGGTGCGCGTGCTCGGCCGCCCACTGGGCGAAGGTGCGCGCCGGTCGGCCGGTCACGCGCTCGACGGTGTCGTCCACGGTCATGGCCTCCTCGGGAGGCGCCGCGTGCCAGCCGATGACGTACTCGGCGTCCGCCCGGGAAACGCCGGTGGAGACCAGCCGGTCGACGGCCTGTTCGTGGGTGATGCGGACGAGGTCGATGTCGCGGCCGGTGGCCCTGGACAGGATCGTGATGCGTTCACGGGTGGTCAGGGACTCGGGTCCTGTGAGGTTGTAGGCGTTGCCCGCGTGGCCGTCGTCGAGCAGCGCGGCGGCGGCCACGGCGCCGATGTCGGCCTCGTGGACGACCGCGCTGGGGAGGTCGAACGGCTCGCGCACGACGCCCTCGGCGCGGATCGACTCGGCCCAGGTCAGCGCGTTGCACATGAACTCCTGGGCTTCGAGGCGCGTCCACTCCACACCTGAGTCCGCCACGGCCTTCTCGACCGGGCCGACCCAGCCGCCCCACAGCACGGTGAGGCGCCGCACGCCCGCGTCGACCGCCCGTCGCACCAGCTCGGGACCGACGTCGGCGAGTCCGGCCGTCGCGGTGATGTGCAGCCGGCTGACGCCGTCCAGGGCGGAGTCCAGCGTCTCCGGCGCCGTGTGGGTGCCGGCCACCAGTTCCGCCTCGGCCGGAAGGCGGCCCTCCGCCGCGGCCGGGTTCCGGGTCAGGGCCCGAACGTGCTCTCCTCGGCGGACCAGCTCCGCCACGACGTGCCTGCCGGTGTTCCCGGTGGCACCCGTCACCAGTGTCGTCACAGGTGAACTCCTCTCGTCCGCACGGAACGCTAGGAGCTCAACCGAACTTGAGGTCAACTGGCCGTCTCGACGTCGAGTTCGGCGAGCAGGCCGCGGACCCGGCGTTCGATCTCGTCCCTGATCGGGCGGACGGCCTCGACGCCCCGGCCGGCGGGGTCGTCCAACGCCCAGTCCAGGTAGCGCTTTCCGGGGAAGACCGGGCAGGCGTCGCCGCAGCCCATGGTGATCACGACGTCGGAGGACCGTACCGCCGTCGCGGTCAGCACCTTGGGCGTCTCGGCGGAGATGTCGACGCCGACCTCCGCCATGGCCTCGACCACCGAGGGGTTCACGGCGTCCGCGGGGGCGGAGCCGGCGGAGCGGACCCGGACCTTGTCCCCGGCGAGGTGGGTGAGGAAGGCGGCGGCCATCTGGGAACGGCCCGCGTTGTGGACGCAGACGAACAGCACGGAGGGGGTGGCGGGAACGCTCATGAGGCCAGGGGGCTTTCCGGGGATCGGGGACGGGCGGGCCGCCGCACGTCGCGCGGGGCCAGGGCAGGCGCGGGGCGGCGGAAGCAGACGGCGGCCAGGCCGAGGCCGAGGGCCGCGCCGAGGAGCTGCGCGGCGATGAACGGCGCGACGGAGGTGGGGGCGATGCCGGCGAAGGTGTCGGTGAAGGCGCGCCCGATCGTGACCGCCGGGTTGGCGAAGGACGTCGAGGAGGTGAACCAGTAGGCCGCGCCGATGTAGGAGGCGACCGCGGCCGGCGCGAGGTGGGCGCGGCCGGCGCGGGTCAGGCCGAGGACGAGCCAGACCAGTCCCGCGGTGGCCATCACCTCGCCGAGCAGCAGGTGTCCTGCCGATCTGTCGTGGCCGGAGAAGCGCGCCAACGGCTCGGCGAACATCGCGTTCGCGAGCACCGCGCCGCCGATCGCCCCGACGGTCTGGGCGGGGAGGTAGGCGGCGACGTCGCGGAGGGTGGGGCCGTCGCCCGACCGCCGGCCGACACACCAGGCGGCCAGCGTCACGACCGGGTTGAGGTGCGCCCCGGAGACCGGGCCGAGCAGGGCGATCAGCACGCCGAGACCGAGGACGGTGGCCAGGGAGTTGGCCAGCAGCCGCAGGCCGACGTCGTCGGTCAGCCCGGCCGCCTGGACGCCGGAGCCGACGACGACCGCGACCAGCGCCGCGGTGCCCAGCGCCTCGGCCGCCGCGCGGCGCGGCAGGGCCGCCTCGGCGCTCACGCGGTGGACGCCGCGGGCGGCGCGAGCAGGGCGGAGAGCCGGGCCAGCGCCGCGGGGAGGACCCAGTAGTAGACCCAGGTGCCGCGCCGTTCCGAGCCGACCAGGCCGGCCTCCCGCAGGACCTTCAGGTGGTGGGAGATCGTCGGCTGGGAGACGTCGAACGGGCCGGTCAGGTCGCAGACGCACGCCTCCCCGCCCTCGTGGGAGGCGATCAGGGACAGCAGCCGCAGCCGGACGGGGTCGGACAGCGCCTTGAACATCCGCGCCAGTTCGACGGCGGCGTCCTCGCCCAGCGGTTCGCGGACCACCGGCGCACAGCACTCGGTGGCGTCCCGGCCGAGCACCGGGAGAGCAGTGTGATTCGACATGCGTCTATATTGACGGTCGTCTCATCAGATGGCAAGGTCGACCCTGTATCGACGGTCGCCGTCACAGCCGCATCCCACCGACGCCGACGCGGCCGGCGCGGTCGACGGCATGCCGCACGGATCGGGCGAACGCGACTCGCCCCGGGCCCGCGCCCTGTCGACGAGTCGCGCGCCGATCCTCGGTCACGGACGTCGCGGCCTGGGGGCGGAGCGGACGAGATCGAAGGACTGGTCGTAGAGCGCGACCAGGTCGACCTCTCCGCGGGCCGCGACCCAGGTGCTGACAGCGGCGTCGGCACAGGCGAAGGCAACGGCGATGGCGGTGCGGGCATCGTGATCGACGCGGCTGGCCTCGCAGCCCTCGGCGAGCAGGCGTTCGCGGATCACCGGCATCAGGCTGACCGCCCAGCCCTGACGCTTCTGGGTGTAGCTGGCGTGCAGCGCGGGGGTGCGGAAGATGAGCGTGCTGATGCGCAGGGTCTGCTCCAACGAATGGTCGGCGGTCATGACCGTGACGAAGCCGTCGCGCAGCACCTGCCAGACGGACACGTCATCGGGCTGCGCGGCCGCCAGGCGCACGAACAGCTCACCCAGCTCGTCCTGGTCTCCGCAGACCAACTCCTCCTTGGTGCCGAAGTAGCGGAAGAGCGTGCGCTGGGAGACGCCCGCCTCCTCGGCGATCTGCGTGATGGTCGTCTCTTCGAATCCTTGGGCGATGAACAGCCTGAGCGCGGCGGCCTTGATCTCCTCGCGCGCCATCTGACGCGACCGCTCCCAGACCGACGGCAGTCTCGTGCTGGACATGACCCCACCCTAGCGGAGACCGCCAAGGAGGCAGTGAATGCCTTCATGACAGTCTCTGCCAGGTTGGTATAGGCTGCCTGAAAAGCGAGACCGACACCGCTGGGTGGTGGTCGCCACGGCGGCCACCACCTGAGGCGGAAACGCTCTGTTCCAGCCCGTGACGGGTGCTCCGCGCACGACGCGGTGACCACCGTCCACCGAAAGAGGTCGCTTCGCCGTGAACACCCCAGCTGCCCCAGCCACGACCCGTCCTGCCCCTTCTTTCGCGTCGCGGCCACACGGTCTGTTCATCGACGGCCGTGAACAGCCCGCCACCGACGGCGAGACCATGGCCACGGTCGACCCGATGACCGGTGCCGACCTCACCACAATCGCCGTCGCTGGGCGCGACGACATCGACGCGGCCGTGGGGGCCGCGCGCCGCGCCTTCGAAGACCCGACCTGGGGAGCCATCAGGCCGGAACAGCGCAGCCGCGTGCTGAACCAGATCGCCGACGTCATCGAGGCGAACGCCGACGAGTTGGCCACCCTGGACTCCCTGGAGATGGGCGGCCCGTTGATGCTGACGCGCGGGATGGTCGACCACACCGTCGAGGTCTACCGCCACTACGCCGGCTGGCCGACCCGGATCTACGGCGCCACCGCGCCCTCCGCCCCCGGCCAGCTGCAGTACACCAAGCGCTCCCCGCTGGGCGTGGTCGCCGCGATCGCCGCCTGGAACGGCCCCCTCGTGCAGATGGCCTACAAGATCGCCCCCGCACTGGCCACCGGGAACACCGTCGTCGCCAAGCCCTCGGAGCAGACCTCGCTGAGCCTGCTGCGCCTGGCAGGACTCGTCCGTGAGCACACCGACCTGCCTGACGGGGTCCTCAACGTCGTCACCGGCCCCGGCCAGAGCACCGGTGAGGCCCTGATCACCCACCCGGACGTCAACAAGATCAGCTTCACCGGGTCCACGGCCGTCGGCAAGCACGTCCTGGCGTCCTCTGCCCGTGACCTCAAGCGCGTCACCCTCGAGCTGGGCGGCAAGTCACCGTTCATCGTCTTCGAGGACGCCGATCTGGAGGCCGCCGCGTTCTCCGCCGCGCTGGGCTTCTGTGCGGGCAGTGGCCAGGGATGCGTGGCCGGCACGCGCGTCCTGGTGCAGGAATCCATCCGCGAGGAGTTCACCCGCCTGCTCGCCGAGAACATGGCCAGGTTCCCCCTGGGCGATCCCTTCGACCCGCAGGCTGTGATGGGCCCCCTGGCCTCCCGCAGCCACTACGAGAAGGTCACCAGCTACCTCGACCTCGCCCGCCAGGCCGGCGGGAAGATCATCGGTGACACCCGTGAGGAGTCCGACGACCTGTTCGTGGGCCCCACGCTGGTCACCGGCCTGGACAACACCTCACGCGTCGCCCGGGAGGAGATCTTCGGTCCTCTCGCCGTACTGCTGCCGTTCCAGGACGTCGAAGAGGCGGTGCGCATCGCCAACGACACCGTCTACGGCCTGGCCGCCACCGTGTTCACCAAGGACCTCAGCCGCGCCCACACCATGGCCGACCGCCTCCAGGCCGGAACCGTGTGGATCAACACCGTCAACCAGATGAGCAGCGGCCCGCTGCCCTTCGGCGGTTTCAAGCAGTCCGGCATCGGCAGGGAACACGGGACCGACGTCCTCGACGCCTACACCGAGACCAAAGCCGTCGTCGTCAACCTCTGAGCCCGGCACCGCGCCCGGCCCCCGCAGCGCCCCGCCCGCGAAGCAGCGCTACGGGGCCAGCGCCAAGCTGGCCCGCCGGGCGACGAGGACTGTCCACCGTCCGCCCCTCCTGGCTGGCCGTCTCGGCCGACGTGTCGCGGACAGCCAGTTCTCCAACGCCGACGTGGTGGCCGCCTGCCGCCGGGCCGGCACCCGCTTCTCGATCACGGCGGGACTGAACCCGTCGATCAAGCGGGCCGTGGCGGCCAGTAGACGCAGGCGCCGCGGCGTTCTGAGCCGGCCAGAGCCGGCCCGCACCCCGGGTGAGCGGGAGCCCGCCGCCGGCCACCCGTGCGGCGGTTGAGTTCGTCGGGACGGACCGCCGCCTCGGTCACCACACGTCGCCGTCGCGCCAGTCGCAGGTGATCTCGCCGGAGAGGTCGGGGGTGACGGAGACGGGGAGGACGTAGACGCCGCCGTCCTCGTCCTCGGTGCGGGCTATGCCGAGGGGAGTGACGGCGAAGGTCGGGCCGCGCCACAGGCGCCAGCCGCGGGCGGCGTAGAAGTCGTGGGCGTCGTCGGAGGTGGAGAGCGCCCCGAGGTCGTAGCCGCCGTGGATCACGCGCTCGACCTCGGTCATCAGGCGGGTGCCGTGGCCGTTGCGGCGGTGGGAGGCGGCGACGGCGACGGCCTCGACGTAGCCGGTGCGGACGGCGCGGCCGGCGAGCAGCAGGCGGCGTTGGACGACGGAGGCGTGGCCGACGAGTTCGTCGCCGTCCCAGAGCATCGCGTGCATGCCGCCCAGCGAGTGTTCCCAGTCGTGATCGGAGAAGTCCCCGTCGAACGCCTCGTCGAGCAGGGCGCGCGCGGCGGCGAGCGCGGTGGGGTCCAGGTCGGCGGTGTGAGTGGTGCGCACCTCGGTCATACGCGTCATCCTCGCAGCAGTCGGGCGGTTTCGCGCCGCTCGCATGATTACCCGATCACGGGATGAACGTGCAGCCGCGCACAGGACGTTAAGCGGCGGATAAGGCCGTGCTGCGCGGATGTTAAGCGATCCGCACGCCCCCTCACACATCGGGTCGCCGCCCGCTGAGGTCAGCGTTGCCCGAGGGAAACGGAGGTGATGCGGCCGGGTAACAGCGCCGTCGCACTCTCGAACACGTGATGACCCAGACCATCGTCCTGATCGGCCACGGCATGGTGGGCCAGCGCTTCCTCGAGGAGCTGGCCGACCGCGGCGTGCCCGACCGTGCCCGCATCGTGGTGCTGGGCGAGGAGCCGCGTCCCGCTTATGACCGGGTCCACCTCACCTCCTGCTTCACCGGCACCACCCCGGAAGAGCTGTCCATGGTCCCCGAGGGGTTCATGGCACGTCACGGCATCGAGACCCACCTCGGCGACCCGGTCGCCGCGATCGACCGCGAGGCGCGGACCGTGACCACGGCCGCCGGGCGCGTCGTCGCATACGACACGCTCGTGCTCGCCACCGGCTCGTACCCCTTCGTCCCGCCCGTCCCCGGCCGGGACGCCACCGGCTGCTTCGTGTACCGGACCGTCGACGACGTGGCGGCCATCACCGCGCACGCCGAGGCCGGCGCCCGCACCGGCGTGGTGGTCGGCGGCGGGCTGCTCGGCCTGGAGGCGGCCGGGGCGCTGCGCGGTCTCGGCCTGGAGACCCACGTCGTGGAGTTCAACGACCGGCTCATGGCGATCCAGGTGGACGAGGGCGGCGGCCGGGCGCTGCGCAGGACCGTCGAGGAGATGGGCCTGAACGTGCACACCGGCGTGGCCGGGCAGGAGATCACCGCCGACGAGACGGGCGCGGTCACCGGCATGGTGCTGTCCGACGGCACGACCGTCGAGGCCGACCTGGTGGTGTTCTCCGCCGGCGTCCGGCCGCAGGACGCGCTGGCCAGGGCGGCCGGGCTCGCGGTCGGCGAGCGCGGCGGCGTGGTGGTCGACGAACGCTGCCGCACGGAGACCGACCCGGCGGTGTACGCCATCGGCGAGTGCGCCAGGACGGTCGACGGCATGGTGTACGGCCTGGTGGCGCCCGGCTACGAGATGGCCGCCACCGCCGCCGACGCCATCGCCAACGACGGGCGGACGGACGCCGCGTTCACCTCGGCCGACACCTCGACCAAGCTCAAGCTGCTCGGCGTCGACGTCGCCTCCTTCGGCGACGCGCACGGCCGCGCGGCGGGCTGCCTCGACGTGGTCTACTCCGACGCGCGGGCCGGCGTCTACAAGAAGCTGGTGGTCGGCGCCGACGGCGCGCTGCTCGGCGGCGTGCTGGTCGGCGACGCCGACTCCTACGGGCTGCTGCGGGCGCTGACCGGCTCGGTGCCGCCGGCGCCGCCGGAGCAGCTGGTGCTGCCGGCCGGGCTCGCGCCGCCCACCGGGCTCGGCCCGTCCGCGCTGCCCGACGACGCGACGATCTGCAACTGCAACAGCGTGACCAAGGGCGCCATCAGGGCGGCCGTCTCCGAGGGCGGCGCGACCTGCGTGGCCGACGTCAAGAAGTGCACCAAGGCCGGTACGGACTGCGGGAGTTGCCTGCGGGTGCTGGGCCAGCTGGTCAACGACGAGCTGGCGGCCAACGGCGTCGCCGTCGACATCGGCCTGTGCGGCTGCTTCTCCCACACCCGCCAGGAGCTGTACGAGATCGTCCGCACGCTGCGGATCACCGGCTTCCGGGAGCTGCTCGACCGGCACGGCCGCGAGGAGGCGCGCGGCGGCGAGGGCTGCGAGATCTGCAAGCCGACGGTGGGCTCCATCATCGCCTCGCTCGCGCCCACCATCGGCGCCAACGGCTACGTGCTGGACGGCGAACAGGCCGCGTTGCAGGACACCAACGACCACTTCCTCGCCAACATGCAGAAGAACGGGTCGTATTCGATCGTGCCGCGCGTGCCGGGCGGGGAGATCTCGCCGGAGAAGCTGATCGTGATCGGCGAGGTGGCGCGGGACTTCAACCTCTACACCAAGATCACCGGCGGCCAGCGGATCGACATGTTCGGCGCCCGCGTCGACCAACTGCCGATGATCTGGGCCAGGTTGGTGGAGGCCGGCTTCGAGTCCGGGCACGCCTACGGCAAGGCGCTGCGCACCGTGAAGTCCTGCGTGGGCTCGACCTGGTGCCGGTACGGCGTGCAGGACAGCGTGCGGATGGCCGTCGACCTGGAGCTGCGCTACCGGGGTCTGCGGTCGCCGCACAAGCTGAAGTCGGCCGTCTCCGGCTGCGCCCGCGAGTGCGCCGAGGCGATGGGCAAGGACTTCGGCGTCATCGCCACCGCCAACGGCTGGAACCTCTACGTCGGCGGCAACGGCGGCGCGACGCCGCGCCACGCCGACCTGCTGGCCCAGGACCTGTCCGACGCGGAACTGGTGCGGCTCATCGACCGGTTCCTGATGTTCTACATCCGCACCGCGGACCGCCTGGAGCGCACCTCCACCTGGCTGGAGCGGATCGAGGGCGGCCTGGACCACGTGCGGGACGTCGTCGTCCACGACTCGCTCGGAATATGCGACGAGTTGGAGGCCATGATGGCCGCGCACGTCGCCAACTACCGCGACGAGTGGGCCGAGACCATCGAGGACCCGGAGAAGCTCCGGCGCTTCGTCTCCTTCGTCAACGCGCCGGGCGCACCCGACCCGACCGTCGCCTTCGTGCCCGAACGCGAGCAGCACAAGCCCGACCTGACGCTGCTCGCCGGGCCCACCCTGCCGATCCGCACGCTCGAAGGGAGTTCGTCCAAGTGAAGGTGGAGATCCAGGTAACGGACGACGGCTGGCTGCCGGTCTGCGGGCTCGCCGAGCTCGTCCCGGGGCGCGGCGTGGCCGTGCTGCTGCCGGACGGGCAGCAGGCCGCGCTCTTCCTCGACCGGCACGGCAGGACGTACGCCATCGGCAACCGGGACCCGTTCAGCGGCGCCTACGTGCTCTCCCGCGGCCTGGTCGGCTCGCGCGGCGGCTCCGGCCGGCCGTTCGTGGCCTCGCCGCTGCTCAAGCAGCGGTTCGACCTGACGACCGGCCGGTGCATCGACGACCCCGACCCGGACCGCACGGTCCCCGTCTACGCCACGCGCGCCCGCTAGGCGCTACGCGTTGCCCGCGCCCGTGCAGACGGTGCCGTTGAGCGCCGGCACGGGCGCTCCGTAGACGGCGCCGCTGTCGGTCTGGAAGCCGAAGCCGAGCGTGCCACCGGCACCCACGGTGCCGTTCCAGGCGGCGTTGCGGGCGGTGACGGTGGTGCCGTTCTGGGTCAGCGAGGTGTTCCACGAGCTGACCACGGACTCCCCGACCGGGAGGTCGAACGTGACGGTCCAGCCGGCGAGCGCCCGGGTCGTGGTGATCCGGACGTCGACGGTGGAGCCGGCGTTCCACCGGTTCGTGACCCGGTAGTCCGCCACGCAGGCGCCCGGTTCCGGTTCGGGCGCCGGGTCTCCGCCGAGCGCCTCGACGATGGCGTGGTAGGCCGGCTTGGGCTGGTAGTTCTCGTCCCACGGCAGGGCCGCGCCCTGGCCCGGGAAGGTCGGCGGGATCCAGGAGTCGGCGTCGGTGAAGCCCCAGATCGTGACGCCGGTGCAGCGCGTCACCGCCACGCAGGCCCCCACCACCGCGCCGTAGTCGGCGGCCTGCTGCCGCGACTTGGCGGCGTCGGCGGGGAGTTGCATCCGCACGTCGAGCTCGGTCACCGCCACCTCGAGGCCGAGGTCGGCGAAGCGCTGCAGGTTGGCCCGCATCGAGGACGGCACCTGGCCGAGGATCAGGTGGGACTGGAAGCCGACGCCGTCCAGCGGCACGCCCTGGTCGAGGAGCGAGCGGACCAGCTCGTACATGCCGTCGCTCTTCGCACCGACGCCGTCGGTGTTGTAGTCGTTGATGTAGAGCCTGGCCCCGGGGTCGGCGGCGCGGGCGGCGCGCAGCGCGTCGGCGATGTAGCCGGGGCCGATCTCGCGCAGGAAGACGGTGTCGCGGAGCGTGCCGTCCTCGTTCAGCGGCTCGTTGACCACGTCCCAGCGGGCGATCCGGCCGGCGTAGCGGCCGACCTGGGTGGTGACGTGGTCGGTCATGACCTGCCGCAGCTCGCCGTCGGCGAAGTCGCCGTTCGCCACCCAGTTCGGCAGCTGGCTGTGCCAGACCAGGGTGTGGCCGTGCACCTCCTGGTCGTGTTCCTCGGCGAAGTCCACGATCCGGTCGGCGCCGGTCCAGTCGAGGCTGCCCCGGGTGGGCTCGACGGAGCCCCACTTCATCTCGTTGCCCGGGGTGACGCTGGAGAACTCGGTGGAGGCGATGGCGGTGTACTGGGGCTGGTCGAGCATCGGCCCGCTGATGCCGAGTCCGAAGAACCGGCCGCTCTCGGCGGCCAGGTCCCGCAGCGGCGGGGCGGCGGCTTCGGGGTCTTCAGCGGCGGCCGCGGCGTTCGCCGCGCCGGTCGGCGCGAGCAGCGCGGCGGCGGCCAGTGCGGCGACGGCTGCGCCGCGTACACGATGGAACATCGAGGGCGTCCCTCTCGGTCGAGCCCCCGCAGGCTGACGCCCTCTTTCTAGGCGGTTTGCCGCGCACGCGTCAATAACCCCTTCCCCGTCGTCCCGGGCCCTGCGGTCGCAGTCGGGCGGGATCGGCGCGAGAGTGGAGTACGGACCGCTTTCCGAGGATGTGCCATGAACCTCCCCAGCACCCGCCCCGTCTCCGTCGGGATCGACGGCAGCGCGGAGAGCCAGGCCGCCCTGGAGTGGGCCGCCCGCGAGGCGACCCGGCGGGGCGTTCCGCTTCGGCTGGCCCACGCCTGGATGGAGGAGTCGCTGTTCGTGCCGACGCCGCCGGACGAGAACGTGGCGAGGCGGCTGCTCGAACAGGCGGAGGCCGAGGTCTCGGCGGGGCATCCCGAGCTGACGGTGAGCACCCACCTGGTGCCCGACACGGCCGCGTCAGGGCTGGTCGAGGAGTCGTCCGAGGCCGAGCTGCTGGTCCTCGGCTCCCGGGGGCACGGCGCGGTCGTCGGCTTCCTGGTGGGCTCGGTGGGCCAGCCGGTCATCGCGCACGCCGCCTGCCCGGTGGTCTCCGTGCGGGCCGTCGAGGCCCGCAGGACCACCGAGGGCGACGAGGTCGTCGTGGGCCTGCGCGACCTCGGCCCCGACTCGGGCCGGCTCCTCGACTTCGCCTTCACCTCGGCCGGCGTGCGCGGCGCCGGAGTGCGGGCGGTGCACGTCTGGGGCGCGCCGTCGATGTTCGGCTCCGACGTGCCCGACATGCTCCAGCAGCGCGGCCACCAGCCGGTGGAGGACCAGCAGGCCGCGCTGCTCTCCGAGGCGCTCGCCCCCTGGCGGGAGCGCCATCCGGCGGTACCGGTCGTGGAGCACCTGCGCTTCGGCAACGCCTCGGAGGAGCTGCTTGCGGCGACGTCCCACCGGGCCGCGCTGCTCGTCGTCGGCCGCCGCCTGCACCGCCCCCGGCTCAGCCCGCACATCGGCGGCGTGGCGCACGCGGCGCTGCACCACGCGGCCTGCCCGGTCGCGGTCGTGCCGTACGGCTGACCGCCGAGGCCGGCACGGCCACAGGCCGGCACGGCCACAGGGGCCCGACGAGCGGCGAAGCCGCCGTCAGGGCCCTGCGAGCCGGTCAGCCGCGTGCCAGCACGACGCCGCCGGTGCGCGCTGGCACGCGGTTAGGCCCGGCCCGGCGAAACGAATCCGGGCCGTCAGGCCCACCCGCGCGAAGCGCGGCGGAAAAAACCCCGGGCGGAGCGCACCGACCAGCCCCTGCGAGTCGCCGGGCGCCGGCGACGAAACTCCGGTGACGGCTCCCCAAGAGGCTGCCTAGGATCGGGGCTCGTGTTCTCCCGCCCCTCCTTCATCGACGACGACGCGATCGCCCGCGCGGTCGCCGACCACTGGCTGCCCGGGGTCACCGGGGTCGAGCACCTGCCCTGGGGGTTCGGCGCCCACCACTGGCGGGCGCGCGGCGCCGCCGGCGAGGCCCTGTTCGTGACCTTGGACCAGCTGGCGCCCCGGCACACCGCGGAGTCGCTGGAGGCCGCCTACGCGGGGGCCGCGGCGCTGGCCGCCGCCGGCCTGGCCGTGGTGTGCGCGCCGCTGCCCACCGCCTCCGGGCGGTTCACCGTCGGTGTCGGGCCCGGCGTGCTCAGCGTGACGCCGTGGCTGGACGGCCGGTCGCCGACCCAGGCGGAGGCCCGCGAGCCCCGGCACCTCGCCGAGGTCGTCGCGGCGCTGGCCGCCCTGCACCAGACGACACCTCCGGAGGGGCTGCCGCGCTGGCGGCCCCGGGTCGGCCCGGGGTTCGCGGACGAGCTGCGGGCCCGCACCGCCGCCGCCTGGACGTCGGGGCCGCTGGCGGAGGAGGCGCGGGCGGCGATCGCCGCCCGCGGTGCCGCGATCGGGCGCTGGACGGCCCGCTACCTGGAGTTGGGGGACGTCGCCCGCTCCCGCCAGGACTCCTGGGTGCCGACCCACGGCGAGCCGCACTTCGCCAACCAGGTCGTGGTCGCCGGCGGGCTGAGGCTGGTCGACTGGGAGTCGCTGGCCCTCGCGCCGCGCGAGCGGGACTACGCGAGCCTGCTCGGCACGGCCGCCGGCGCCGAACTGGCCCCCGACCCGGCGATGGTGGAGCTGTTCGCGCTCGACTGGCGGCTCTCCGAGATCGCCGAGTACGCGCGCTGGTTCGCCGCCCCGCACACCGGCAGCGACGACGACCACGTCGCGCTCCAGGGACTCCACGAGGAGCTGTCGGACCGCCCCTAGGGTCAGGCGCCGAAGTCCAGCAGCACCTTGCAGGAGGTCGCGCGGTCGGCGGCCAGCGCGAACGCGTCCGCCGCGTCCCGCACCGGCCGCACCGCGCTGATCAGCCCTTCGAGCGCGGGGCGCGCCGCGAGCAGCCGCAGCGCCTCGTCGAGCTCGGGCGCGAAGCGGAACGCGCCGCGCAGCTCTATCTCGCGGGTGACCAGGGCGTTGCCGGCGAACGGCGTGGTGCCGGGCGGCAGCAGGCCGAGTTGGACGACGACGCCGCCGCGGGTCACCCGGTTCAGGCAGTCGGCGAGCCCCGGCGCGGTGCCGGACGCCTCGATCGCCACGTCCACCTGCTCGGGCCAGCCCGGGTCGTCCTGGTCGTCGGCGCGGACCACCGCCGTGGCGCCGGCGGTGCGGGCGAACTCCAGGGCGCGCGGCAGCAGGTCGGTGACGGTCACCGAGGCGGCGCCCGCCTCGTCGGCGGCCGCCGCGACCAGGCAGCCGATCGGGCCCGCGCCGGTGACCAGCACGTGCCGGCCCGCCACCGGCCCTGCCCGGCGCACCGCGTGCAGGGCGACGGCCAGCGGCTCGGCGAGGGCGGCGCGCCGCAGGTCGAGGCCGGGCGGCAGCGGCCGCAGCTGGTCGGCGGGGACCACGATCCGGGCGGCGAAGCCGCCCTGCACGTGCGGCATCCGGGCGGCGCTGCCCAGGTAGCGGGTGTCGCGGCAGATGTTGGCCCGTCCTGAGGCGCACTCGGGGCACCGGCCGCAGGGGGTCGCGGGGTGGACGGCGACCGGGGTGCCGACCGCCGGGCCCGTCGCGCCGGGGCCGCGGTCGACGACGGTGCCCACCACCTCGTGGCCCGGCACCAGCGGCTCGCGCAGCCGGAAGTCGCCGACCCCGCCGTGCCGGTGGTAGTGCAGGTCGGAGCCGCAGACGCCGCCGTAGCGGATCGCGACCAGGGCCTGCCCGGGTCCCGGCTCCGGCTCGGGCCGCTCCTCGACCCGCAGGTCGCCGGCCCCGTGGATCACACAGCTCAGCATCGTCCCCGCCACCTCACAACACGCTCGACATGCCGCCGTCGACGTACAGCACCTGCCCGTTGACGAAGTCGGCCGCGGGCGAGACCAGGTAGCGCAGCGCGCCCACCAGGTCCTCGACGCGGCCCCACCGGCCGGCCGGGGTGCGGCCGCGCACCCAGGCGGTGAACTCGGGGTCCTCGACCAGCGGCCTGGTCAGCTCGGTCTCGATGTAGCCGGGGCCGAGCCCGTTGACCTGGAGGCCGTGCGGCCCCCAGTCGGCGCACATGCCCTTGGTGAGCATCTTGAGGGCGCCCTTGGTGGCGGCGTACGGCGCGATGCCGGGCCGCACCACCTCGCTCTGCAGCGAGCAGATGTTGACGATCTTGCCGCGGCCGCGCCCGACCATCCGCCGGGCCGTCTCGCGGCCGACCAGGAAGGCGCTGGTGAGGTTGGTGTCGACGATCCGGTGCCAGTCGGCGTCGGTGAAGTCGAGGAGCGGCTTGCGGTGCTGCATCCCGGCGTTGTTGACCAGGATGTCGAGCGGGCCGACGCGTTCCTCGACGTCGGCGACGCCGGCGGCGACGGCCGTCCCCTCGGTCACGTCGAACGCGGCGGTGTGCACGGCCGCGCCGGTGGCCTCGGTGATCTCGGCCGCGGCCTCGGCGAGCCGCCGTTCGTCGCGCCCGTTGAGCACGACCACGCAGCCGGCGGCGGCCAGGCCGCCGGCCAGCGCGTGGCCGATGCCACGGCTGGAGCCGGTGACCAGGGCGACGCGTCCGGCGATGTCGAAGAGGGGGTCTGGTGCTTTCACGGTCGGCCGCCTAGATGATCAGCGAGAGCAGCAGGATGAAGACGAGGGAGACGACGGAGATCACGCACTCCATCACCGACCAGGTGCGCAGCGTCTGGCCGACGCTCATCCCGAAGTACTCCTTGACCAGCCAGAACCCGGCGTCGTTGACGTGGCTGAGGAAGAGCGAGCCGGCGCCGATGGCCAGCACGAGCAGCGCCACGTGCGAGGTGGACATGTCGGCGGCGAGCGGGGCGACGAGGCCGGCGGCGGAGATGGTGGCGACCGTGGCCGAGCCGGTGGCGAGGCGGATGCCGACGGCTATCAGCCAGCCGAGAAGCAGCGCCGATATGTTCCAGTCCTGGGAGATGTCCAGGATCATCTGGCCGACGCCGGAGTCGATCAGGGTCTGCTTGAAGCCGCCGCCAGCGCCGACGATCAGCAGCATGCCGGCGATCGGGCCGAGCGAGCTCTCCACGGTGGAGGCCAGCCGGTCGCGGGCGAAGCCGGCGGCGCCGCCGAGGGTGAACAGGCCGACGAGCACGGCGGCGAGCAGCGCCATCATCGGGTTGCCGACGACGTCCGCGACCCGCTGGACGGTGTTCTCCGGGTCGTCGATCACGATGTCGACGAGCGCCTTGATCAGCATCAGCACCACGGGCAGCAGCACGGTGCCGACGGTGACGGCGAAGCCGGGACGCCGGTCGAGCTGCTCAGAGGGGCGCTCGGGTATCAGGCCCTCGGGCGGGGTGACGTCGACCCAGCGGTCGGCGTAGCGGGCGAAGACCGGGCCCGCGATGATCGCCGTGGGCACGGCGATCAGCACGCCGAGGGCGAGGGTGACGCCGAGGTTGGCGTCGACGGAGTCGATGGCGGCCAGCGGTCCCGGGTGCGGCGGCACCAGGCCGTGCATCACGGAGAGGCCGGCGAGAGCGGGGATGCCGATCCGCATCAGGGAGTAGCCGCCGCGCTTGGCGACCAGCAGCACGACCGGGATCAGCAGCACGATGCCGACCTCGAAGAAGAGGGGCAGTCCGATGATGCCGGCGATGAGGACCATGGCCCACGGCATGGCGCGGTTGGACGCCTTGGCGAGGATGGTGTCGACGATCTGGTCGGCGCCGCCGGAGTCGGCGAGCAGCTTGCCGAGGATCGCGCCGAGCGCGATGAGGACGCCGACGCCCGCCACGGTGGAGCCGAGACCGGCGCTGAAGCTGCTGATCACCTTGTCCAGCGGGGCGCCGGCGACGGCGCCGAGCACCAGGGTGCCGATGGTGAGGGACAGGAAGGCGTGCAGCTTGAAGCGGGTGATCAGGAGCACGAGCACGGCTATGCCGAGCAGCACGGCGAGCGCGAGCTGCCCGTGCCCGGCGGACGTGATCGGCTCGGCGGCCGGGGTCGAAGCGGCTGCCAGCACCTCCGCGTTGAGATGCGTCATGGTTACCTCACGAACAGGGGTGGGGGGACTGGGTGGGGGGTCGGGACGGCTACGGGTGGCCGGCGCCCGGCACGGCCTCGACGGCGCGGCGGACGATGTCCTCGGGGCCGGCGGCGATGTCGATCGCGACGCCTGCCTCGTCGTCCTCCAGCGGCTGGAGGGCGGCGAACTGCGAGTCGAGCAGCGAGAGCGGCATGAAGTGGTCGGTGCGGGCGGCCATCCGGTCGCCGATCAGCTCGCGGCTGCCGGCCAGGTGCACGAAGAAGATGCCGGGGGCCGCGGCCCGCAGCCGGTCGCGGTAGGCGCGCTTGAGCGCCGAGCAGCTGACGACGCCGCCGGAGGCCGCGTGGTCGTGGGCCCAGGCCCCTATGGCGTCGAGCCAGGGTGCGCGGTCCTCGTCGTCCAGCGGGATGCCGGCCGCCTGCTTGGCGATGTTCGCCGGCGGGTGGAAGTCGTCGGCCTCGGCGTAGGTGACGCCGAGCCGGGCGGCGAGCAACGGCCCGACGGTGGTCTTGCCCGAGCCGGCCACGCCCATGACGACCACGACCGGGACGTCCTGCGAGTGTTGCACCGCACTGTCTCCTTCGACCTGGATGGTGCCGACACTCAACCCCATATGTATGACTTATTCAAGAGCCTGTGACCTAAATGTCATATGAGCGGGTGGCCCGTAAGCTGACCCCGGCGAGCCGGGACGAGGGGGAGCGGGAGAACCACGACATGGACAGAGGTCACCAGGGGCTCCACACCAAGCTGCTCGCCGTCCTCGGGCCGGCCATCACCGCCGGCGACTACCCGCCGGGCAGCGTGCTGCGCACCGGCGAGCTGGAGGAGCGCTTCGGGGTCTCCCGCACCGTCGTCCGCGAGGTGGTCCGGGTCCTGGAGTCGATGCACCTGGTGGAGTCGCGCCGCCGGGTCGGCGTGACCGTGCTGCCCGCCGAGGAGTGGAACGTCTTCGACCCGCAGGTCATCAGGTGGCGGATGGCCGGCGCCGACCGGCCGCGCCAGCTGCGCTCGCTGACCACCCTGCGCTCCGCCATCGAGCCGGTGGCCGCAGGACTCGCCGCCAGGAACGCGACCCCGGAGGAGCAGGCCGAGGTCACCCGGCACGTGCTGGAGATGGTCGCCAACTCCCGCGGCCACCAGCTGGAGGCGTACCTGGTGCACGACATCGCGTTCCACCGCACGGTGCTGCGCGCCTCGGGCAACGAGATGTTCGCCCGGCTCGGGGACGTGGTGAGCGAGGTGCTCTCCGCCCGCACCCGGCACCAGGTCATGTTCCACGACCCCGACCCGGCGGCCGTCACCCTGCACGTCCAGGTCGCCGAGGCGATCCGGGCCCGCGACGCGGAGCGCGCCGAGCGGCTGACCCGCGAGATCACCGAGGGCGCGCTGCGCGAGCTGGACGTCCTGGCGCCGTAACGACCTGATCAGCCGGCCAACGGCAACAGCCGCTCGTCGCCGGGCGCCACCTCGATCCCCAGGTCCGGGGAGAGGACCACCCGCACCCCGGACTCCTCCCACGGCGGCACGCCGATCCACAGCTGGCCCGGCTTCATCCTGATCCGCACCTCCACGCCCCGGTAGCGGACCCGGAGGCCGAACTCCGACAGCTCGGGCAGCGGCGCCGGGTCGAGCCACAGCAGCCCCTCCCTGGTCTCCAGGCCCGTCAGGCCGCGCTGCACCAGGTCCAACGTGCCCGCCATCGCGCCCAGATGGATCCCCTCGGCCGTCGTGCCGCCCTGGAGGTCGGCCACGTCGCTGGCCAGCGCCTCCCGCAGGTGCGTCCACGCCTCGCCGTGCCGGGCGCGGGCCAGCACCCAGGCGTGCACCACGCCGCTGAGCGTCGACCCGTGGCTGGTGCGCGCCAGGTAGTGGTCCACCGTCCGCCGCCACGCCTCGTCCGACAGGTCGTAGCCCAACCTGCCGAAGATCTCCCGCAGTTCCTCGGGCGAGAACAGGTAGCCGAGCATCAGCACGTCGGCCTGCTTGGACGCCCGGTAGCGGTTGACCGTGTCGCCCTCCGCCTCCAGGATCCGGTCGAGCCGCCGGATGTCGCCGTACCGCTCCCGGTAGCCGTCCCAGTCCAGCTCCGCCAGCTCCCCGTAGCCCTCGAACTGGCTCACCACGCCCTCGTGGAACGGCACGTGGAGCCGCCGCGACACCTCCTCCCAGTGCTCCAGGTCGCCGCCGCGCAGCTCGATCCGCTCGAACAGCTCCTGCCGGCGCGAGGCCGGCAGCGTGCGCGCCAGGTCGAGGCCGCGCGCCAGCACCCAGGCGGCCGTCACGTTGGTGTACGCGTTGTCGTCAAGGCCGGGGTCCGCCGCGTCCGGGTAGCCGTCGTGGTACTCGTCTGGCCCCAGCACCCGCCGGATCCGGTAGCGGCCGAGCGCCGCGTCGAACTCGGCGGTCGAGGCCCAGAACCTGGCGATCTGCAGCAGCATCTCGGCGCCCCTGGTGTGCGCGAACTCCGTGTCGCCGGTGGCCTGCGCGTACCGCCACACGTTGTAGGCGACGGCCGAGCCGGCGTGGTGCTGCAGCCGCGAGTTGTCCGGCAACCACCGCCCGGAGCGCGGGTTGAGGTGCACCTCGGGCGTCTCCTCCCGCCCGTCGCTGCCCGACTGCCACGGATAGCAGGCGCCCTCCCGGCCCAGGGCCCGCGCCGCCCGGCAGGCCGCCGGCAGCCGCCGGTAGCGGTACGTCAGCAGCGACTTCGACAACTCGGGGAAGTGCAGGTTGAGATACGGCAGCACGAACAGCTCGTCCCAGAACACGTGCCCCCGGTACGCCTCGCCGTGCAGCCCGCGCGCCGGCACGCCCACGTCCAACTCGGCGGTGTGCGCCGGCGACAACGTCTGCAACAGGTGGAACGCGTGCAGCCGCAGCACGTGCCCCGACTCCCCCGGCACCTCGAACTCCGCCTGCCGCCACAACCGTTCCCACGCCTGGAGGTGCGAGTCGAGCAGCCGGGCGAAGTCGGGCGCCGACCGCACCGCCTCCAGCGCCGACTCCATGGGGCCGCTGATCGCCGCGTCCCGCGAGGTGTAGAGCGCCACCACCTTCTCCACGCTCGCCGTGCGGCCCGGCTCGACGGGCATGGTGAGCCGCTGCGCGATCCGGAAGTCCGACTGCCGGTTGCGCACGTTCTCCGGCGCGCCGTCCGGGTCGGCCCGGGTCCTGGCCGCCACCACCACCCGCACGTCGGACGCGGTGGTGCGGCAGCGCAGCCACGTCACGCCGGGCTCGGCCGGGCCGCCCGTCCCGGTGCCCATCCGCGTCAGGTGGTGGCTGGCCAGGTCGCGGTAGCGGGAGACGCCGGTGTTGCCGACCATGCCGTCGATCGCCGACTCCACCTCGACCGTCCCCGACCAGTCCTCGGCGGTGAACGTCGTGTGCAGCGCCGCCAAGTGCGGGTCCCCCATGTGCACGATGCGGGACTGCTCCACGCCCAGGTGCCGGCCGTGCTCGTCGCGGAACCTGATCCAGCGGGTCAGGATGCCGCGCCGCAGGTCCAGGGCCTGCCGGTACAGCAGCAGCCCCTCGACGTCCTGGTCCGGGTGGAACCAGCGGCCGTCCGGGCCCTCGTCGGGGTGCATGCGGAAACGCAGCGGCAGCCAGTTCGGCAGGTTGACCATGTCCTCGTGTTCGAGGAGCCGGCCGGCCAGCACCGTCGGCAGCCGGTTGTAGAGGCCGGCGGCGTAGGTGCCCGGGTAGTGCGCCGGGCCCGCGTTGGTCTCGGGCGCCGCGCCGCGGGTGGCGAAGTAGCCGTTGCCCAGGGTGCACAGCGCCTCGCGCAGCCGCTCGGCCCGCGGATCGTAGCCCTCGTACTCCCAGGTCCAGTCGGGCACGGCCCGCTCACCTCCGGGCGCCGAGCAGCTCGCCGAGATCCCCGACCACCAGGTCGGCGCCGCGCTCCCGCAGGTCGTGCGCGCTGGTCGGGGTGTCCATCCGGTCCACGCCCACCACGAGCCCGAACCCGCCGCGCCGCCCCGCCTCCACGCCGGCCAGCGCGTCCTCCACGACGGCCGCCGACTCCACCGGCACCACGAGCCGCCGCGCCGCCTCCACGAACAGCGCCGGATCCGGCTTGCCGGGCAGCCCGAGCCTGGCCACGTCGTTGCCGTCCACCACGGTCTGCAGCAGCGACCGCACCCCGGCCCTGGACAGCAGGTCACGGGCGTGCCGCGACGACGAGATCGCGGCGCACCGCACGTTCGCCCCGTGCAGCGCCAGCAGCAGCCGCACGGTGCCGGGGTAGACGTCGACGCCCTCCTCGTCCAACACCCGCCGGAACAGCTCCTCCTTGCGGGCCGCGACGGCGTGCACCGTCCCGGTCCCCGGCGGGTCGTCGGGATCGCCCGTCGGCAGGTCGAGCCCCCGCGCGGCGAGGAACGCGGCCGCGCCGTCGAGCCGCGACTTGCCGTCCACGTGCCGCCGGTACTCGTCGACCAGGTCGAACGGCGGATCGACGCCCGGCACGGCGTCGAACGCCTCCTTCCACGCGGCGGCGTGCGCCCGGGCCGAGTCGGTGATGACGCCGTCGGTGTCGAAGACGACACCCTGACAACCCCACAACTCCGGCATCGCCACCTCCCAGGCCGTTCCCTTCCATGGGACCCCGCCCCGGCCCACCCCGCAATCCGACCACCCCCCGCGCCCTGGCGCGCGCCCGGCCACCGGGATGGGACGGGGCCCGGCCGGCCGTGGGCGGCCGGCTCGCCGCGCGGCTGCGCCGCAGGCGCGCCCTGGCGTGCACCCGCCGCGCAGCGGCACGTGGCGCGGCGCCGCCATCCGTGCACCGTTCAGGCAGGCCCGACGCTCGGCCTCGAGGCCGCTCGGCGCGCCGCCGGCACGGCGCAGGCTCCGGAGCCGCACACCCGCCGGCCGGGGTGCCGGCGCGGAGCGCCGGTCAGACATCGGCCGCAGGCGCCACCCCGGCCAAAGCCCGCGCGAAGCGCCCCCACCGGCGCAGCCGGTAAGACCCACCACCCGGCGCGCACAGCCAAGCCCGCCGCAGGCGCCCCGCAGCCGGTAAGACCCACCACCCGGCGCGCACAGCCAAGCCCGCCGCAGGCGCCCCGCAGCCGGTAAGACCCACCACCCCGCGCGCACAGCCAAGCCCGCCGCGGGCTACTCGCTGGGGACGATCCGGCGGCCGGTGACGCGGGTCGGGGTCAGGCGGTACCAGCGGCCGTGGCCGTTCCCCCCGACCGGGGACGGCCGGCCGGCGGCCAGCCGCCTCCGCTCCGCCTCGTCGGTGATCTCCTCGACCGGCCCCACCACCTGGACGCTCCAGCCGACACCCCCGGCCTCGTCGACGCTGTCCACCTCGAAGGCCAGCCGCTCCGCCCCGCCCCCGAGGCCGGCGGCGCGGAAGACGACGACGCCCTCGACCACGGCGTAGCCGACCAGGACGATGGCCGGGCCCTCCGCCGTGCCGACGACGATCCGGCCCACGCTGTGCGCGGCCAGCAGCTCGTGGCACTCGTCCGGGTCGAGCGGGACGACCGCCCCGCCGCCGATCCGGGCCGGAGGCGCCGCCGGCTCCGCGCCGCTGAGTTCGGCGACGGTCGTGTCGAGCGCCCTGGCCACCCGGGTCAGCGAGCCGATGCTGGGCGACGCCTCGTGCTCCTCCAGGTAGCGCAGGTACTGCGGGGCGACGCCGGCCCGCCCGGCGACCTCGTCGCGGCTGAGCCCGAGCCGCTCCCGCCGCCGCGCCACGCGGCGCCCCACGTCGGTGCGGTGATCGTGCGAGGTACCGGCCTTCATGTCCCCAGGATCACCGGGCCGACCGGACACCGCTCGTCGATCAGCGTTGCTACGATCACCCGTATGGCACGAGGTCTCTGGTCCCAGAAGGTGCGCTCCGCCCGCTGACGGCGGCGCACTTCCTCTCGAATTCGCGCTCGCCGTCCCGGTTCCCGCCGGGCGGCCGCCTTCCGCTGCCCGGCTCCACTGCGAGCTGCGGAGCATCCGTTGAACGTCTCCCCCACCTCCACCCCCGACGCGGTCGGCAGCGCACACGTCCACGCCGAGGGCGTCACCGTCACCCGCGGCGGCCGACGCGTCCTGAACGACGTGACGGTCACCGTCTCCCCCAGGGCCCGCATCGCCGTCGTCGGCGAGAACGGCCGCGGCAAGACGACACTCCTCCACGTGCTCGCCGGGCTCGTCACGCCCGACGCGGGCACCGTGCGCCAGGCCGGCACGATCGGCCTGGCCCGCCAGGAGCTGTCCGCCCGGGACGGCGCGACCGTCGGCGCCCTGACGGCCGAGGCGCTGGCCGCCTCGCTCGCGGCGCTCGCCGCGCTGGACGAGGCGACCCTCGCCATGGCCAGGGGCGACGACCCCACCGCCGACGACCGCTACGCGACCGCGCTCGACGCCGCCACCCGGCTCGACGCGTGGGACGCGGAACGCCGCGTCGATGTCGCCCTGGAGGCGCTCGGCGCCTGCCCCGACCGCGACCGCCCGCTGTCGACGCTGTCGGTCGGGCAGCGCTACCGGGTCCGGCTGGCCTGCCTGCTCGGCGCGCGCCACGACGTGCTGCTGCTCGACGAGCCGACCAACCACCTCGACGCCGGCGGCCTCGACTTCCTGACCCGCAGGCTGCGCGAGCACGACGGCGGCCTCGCCGTCGTCAGCCACGACCGGGCGCTGCTGCGCGACGCCGCGGACCGGTTCCTCGATCTCGACCCGACCCGCGACGGGATTCCGCGCCGGTACGCCGGTGGCTACGACGCCTGGCAGGACGCCCGGCGGCGCGAGCGCGAACGCTGGGAGCAGGACCACGAGGAACAGCAGGCCGAGCACCGGCGGTTGAAGGACGAGGTGTCGAAGGCGCGCGACCGGCTCTCCACCGGCTGGCGGCCGGACAAGGGGACCGGCAAGCACCAGCGCCAGTCCCGCGCGCCGGGCGTCGTGCAGGCCCTGAAGCGGCAGCAGGACGCCCTGGCGGCGCACCGGATCGACGTGCCGAAGCCGCCGCCGGCGCTGCGCTGGCCCGACCTCGGCGTCCGGCCAGGCGCGCCGCAGCTGCGCGCGCACGGCGTGGCGGTGGCGGGGCGGCTGGCTGGACCGGTCGACCTCGCCCTGGACGGCGGCGACCGGCTGCTCGTCACGGGACCCAACGGTGCCGGGAAGTCCACACTGCTCGCGGTGCTCGCCGGCGCGCTCCGGCCCACGAGCGGGCGGGTCGTGACGGCGAAGGGCGCACGGGTGGTTCTGCTGGGCCAGGAGACGGCCGAACCGGACCCCGGACTCACCGCCCGCGAGGCGCACGCCCGCCACGTGGGACGGCTGGTGGCCCGAGGGGTGCTCACCGACGCGGACGTCGTCCCGCTCGGGGCGCTCGGCCTGCTGGACTCCGAGGCCGCGCGCACCCCGGTCGGGCGGATGTCGCAGGGGCAACGGCGGCGTCTCGACCTGGCGTTGGCGCTTGCCGGGCGCCCCGGTCTTGTCCTGCTCGACGAGCCGACCAACCACCTGTCCTCGGCACTGGTCGACGAGTTGACCGAAGCGCTCCGCACCACGAGCGCCGCCGTCGTCGTCGCGACGCACGACCGGCAACTGCTGCGGGACCTCGCCGACTGGCCGCGGCTGGTGCTCTGAGGCCCTCGGCGCCCGCCCCCGGACCGGCGCTCAGCCCGCCGGTTCGGGGGCCCGTCCCGTCACCAGGTCCAGGGCGTGCTTCAGCACCTCGCACGCCTGGATGTGGTTGCCCGACTCCTGCAGCAGTTCGGCCAGCCGCCGGCAGACCAGCACCGCCTCGGGCCCCGGCGTGCGGTGCGTCTGGTGGAATGCCTGTTCGAGCACCTCGATGGCCTCCCGCGTCTGCCCCGAGTCCGCCAGCAGCTCGGAGAGTTCGAGCTGCACGGCGAACGTGCCGTCCCCGGCGACCGGCCCGCGCTCCCGCAGCGCGAGCCGCAGCACGGGCAACGCGTCCCCCGGCCGGCCAGCGGCCCGCAGCAGCCGCGCGAGCCGCAGCCCGGACGCGACCATCGCCGTCCGCACGTCGCTGTCCAGCACCGGCCCCGCCGGCGAACCGGCGGTGCCCAGCGCCCGGTTGCGGACCAGCGGCAGCCGGCCCACGTCGTTCTCCTGGCTGCGCTGCGGCGCCGGCCGGTTCTTGGCCTGGAGCCGGTCGTACAGCGTCCGGTACAGCACGTCGAGGCTGATCAGCTCGGGCCCCTGTGGCACGCCGAGCCGCAGCACGTCGAGGAGTTCGCCGGTGAACGCCGTGTGCGTCTCGCCCTCCGGCGCCAACGCCGCCCGGTCGCGCGGCGACGCGGTCAGCACGTACGCACCGTCCACGGACGCCTCGCTCGCCAGGCTCCCGCCGGCCATGGTGAGGATGCGGGCGGCGCGGCCACTGAAGCAGCAGTCCAGGATGATGATCCGGCGCCTGGCGCGCGAGGCGCGCACCACGGCGCGCAGGTGCTGGTACGCCACGGCCGTGTAGCCGGCGTACTCCTCGGAACCGGTGAGTGCCAGGTAGAGGTCGGTGGAGTCGGCGTCCCGCAGCCCGTGACCCGCGTAGTAGACCAGCAGCGTGTCGGTCGCCTCGTCGCCGGCCCGGCGCACGGGGCCGATCAGCGACGGCGCGTCCGCCGGGTCCGGCACGACGACGCAGTGCCGCTCGGGCAGCCCCCACAGGGTGGCGTCGCACAGCGTCTCCGACAGGTCGCGCAGGTTCGCCGCGACCGCCGGCAGCTGCTCCAGGTACTGGTAGGACGCACCGCCGATGAGCACCGCCCGGGACGCGTCGGGATCAGGCAGACCGCCGCTCATCCCCGTCCTCACCGTCGAGCAGGGCGACGATCCGCCGCACCAGCTCCCCGTCCGCGGCGACCGCCGCCACCGGGATCCGTACCTCGACGTCGCCGCGTCGCAACGTCAACTCCCGCGCCGCGCGCTGCGCCTGCCGCCACTGGAGGATCGACACGGCCAACGCCCCGGTGGACAGACCGGACCCGATCACCAGCTGCAGCACGTCGAAGCCGAACCCCATCGCCCCGGCCGCCGCGGGTCCCGACGCCGCCAACCGGGCCCGCACCGCCCCGTCCAGCGTCTCGTCCGTCCGCAACCAGTCCTGGAGCGAGCGCAGTCGGTCCTCCGCCTCACCGCCCTCAACGAGGACCTCAACCTCGGACATCCGTCCCCTCCCCTTCGTCCCGCCCCAGTCCCGCGCGCTCGCTCACCCGGGAGAACAGCGCCAACGCCTCACCGCTCGCGCCCAGTCTGGCCAGACAGACAGCCTGCCAGTACTGGCTCGCCAGCGTGGTCGGATGGTCGGGCCCGAGCCGCCCCAGGCAGAACTGGCTCAGCGTCGTCAACAGCCGTGCCGCCTCGCGTAGTTCACCGCGCAACACCAGGTTGACCGCCTCGCGCTGCCGGGACACCGCGTTCCCCGGCGTCATGTTGGACATCACCAGCTGGAGGGTGGCCATGCTCAGCGACAGGGACGGCTCTGGAGCGGTCCGCGCGACCGGCACGACGGCGGGCTCCGCCGCCGGCGCCTCCCCGCCATGTGCCCAGGGCGGCACGGACAGGTCCAGGTACTCGGGCGCGTCCGTGCTCATCGCCTCGTCGTCCGGCAGGCTTCTGACGTAGCCCACCGCCTCCGCGCGCAGGCAGCGGCGCACGAGCTCGGTCAGCGCCGGGGGCGAGCCGGCGGGCACGGGGCCGACCCGCTCCAGCACCTCGACCGCCGACTGCGGCCGGTCGGCCGGCTCCAGCCGACACAACTCGTCCACCAGCTCTACCAGTTCCGGATCGCCGACGACACGCCCCCGCAGCGGCCGTGCCCCCTCGGTCACCGCGCGCTCGATGATGGGGCCGATGTCGTCCGACTCCCCCAACGGGGCCTCACCGGTGAGCGTCAGGTGAAGGCAGAGCCCCAGGCTGTAGAGGTCGGTGGCCGGAGTCGGCGGCAACCCCCGCACCGACTCCGGCGCCATGAACGCGGGAGTCCCGAGACGCACGTCGGTCTGGGTGACGGCCGACTGGTCGATCAGCCGGGCGATCCCGAAGTCCTGCAACACCACCTGCCCGGCGGTGGTCACCGCCACGTTGGACGGCTTCACGTCCCGGTGCAGCACCCCGCCCTGGTGCGCCGCCGCGAGGGCGGCACACATCCCGGCCCCGATCAGCCGCACGACGGGCGCCGGCAACGCGCCGTGCATGCGTACCAGTTGGTAGAGCGAGACGCCGTCGAGGAACTCCGTGACCAGGTACGGCTCGCGCTCGTGCATCCCCGTGTCGTAGACACTCACCACGTTGGGGTGCCGAATGCGGGCCAACGCCATGCCCTCGCGCCGAAAGCGCTCCATGTCGGCCTCGGGGTGCCGGGCGTGGTCGGAGCGGAAGATCTTGACCGCCACCTTCCGATCCAGCACCGTGTCATGCGCCTCGTGCACGACCCCCATGCCGCCGGCGCCCACCCGCCTCAGCAACCGGTACCTGCCCCCGAGGACGACGCCTGCGTCCCACATCCGCGCCACCTCCCCCGTCCCTCGTCACCGCCGACCGCCACCCTGCCACCGAGTGGCGACTCCCTCACCGCAGGCCGCCGTTGTTGGCCGAAACCGGTAGGTGCCCGGACCGGCCGCCCGTCACGCTGAGATTGGCAACGGCAACGCCATGTGATGAGAGGTGGCTCGTGTTACTGCTCCCCAGACAACACCAGGTGACGGCGGCAAGGCCCGACGTCACGACCCCCGTCCCCGCGCCCCCCGCCCGCCCGTCGGCGGCGTCGAGGAGGTGCGCTCGATGAGTTCCCAGAACTCCCAGTCGCAGAACACCACCCAACAACCACAGTCCGGCCCGGACCGCCGCCCGGAACTGGAGCAACGCCTGCGTGAGGCCAACGCCCAGAGCGAGGCCGACCGCCGAGCCAAGGGCGGCAGGACGTCGTAGGGGCGCCAAGCACACCAAGTGCGCCCCCGTCCAGAACGCGCAACCGGAACTCGCCGAAACTTGCACGGGGCATAGAACGAACGTCACGTCGAGGACCAACCCCCCACTCCCCCCATCCCCCCAGGTCCACGCGCCATCGGCGGCGCGCACCCGAACGACGCGGACCAGCGCCGCATTCCCCTGGCATAGTCCGCCGGCCTCAGCGCCGCCGCCGATGGCCCCGCGCTCTCAGCGCTTGACCTGCCGGACGAACGCCCCCCACGACGCGCCGGAGAACCTCACCACGGCACGCCGCGGAGCCTTGCTGTCCCGCACTGCCAACGCGCCCGGGACGCCGTCCCGGACTTCCAGGCAGTTCCCGTTGCCTCCACCGCTGTAGCTGGACTTACGCCAGGCGACAGCGATCTCCAGGCAGTTGCCGTTGGTGCCTCCGCTATAGCTGGACTTGCGCCACACGACACCGCGCAGCTCATCCTTGACCCTCATCACTCTCATATTCCTTCGCCAATGACTCGATCAGTTCGAGGGACTGCTCGGGAGGCAGCGCCGCCGCGCGCGCCAAGTCGAACGCCCTCTGGCAGCGTGCCACCAGCGCGGGATCATCCAGCAACTGCCCCCAGTAGGGCCCCTCCACGTACGTGACATCTGGAGCGTCCTCGAAGGACATCAGGGTCATGCTGCCCTCCAGCATGCCCTGCGCCCCGGACGAGTACGGCAGCACCTGGACGAGAACCCTGCCCTTGCGCGCTGCTGCCGCCACATGCCGAAGTTGCTCGGCCATGACGGCACGATCACCGATCGGTCGACGCAGCACCGTCTCCCCCAGGACAGTCCACAACACGGGCGCTGTTGGCCCCTGGAGGATGCGACCTCGCTCCAATCGGTTTCGCACCTTCTCCTCAGTTTCCTCCGCCGGATCGAACGGCTCAACCGCCTTAAAGACAGCGCGCGCGTAGCGCTCGGTCTGCAGGAGGCCCGGGACGAACAGCGGTGCGTACTCATTGATGACCGTGGCCATGGCCTGAAGCTCGGCCGCGTACTGGAAGTGCTTGGCGAACGGCGCCTTGTTGATCAACTCCTCGCACATCCGCTCAAACAGGCCCCCTGTCTGAAAGATCTCGTCGAACCGCCGCGCGTGCTCCAACTGCGGCTTGCGGAAGGCCGCCTCGAACTGGCCGATGTACGAGCCGGAGCAGAACACCTTCCTCCCCAGATCGTCCTGCGTCAGCTCCGCGTCCTCGCGACGCCGCTTCAACTCCGCGCCGAAGAACTCCCATCCGACGCGCGTGGGCCCGAAGTGGATCGGCTTCCGAGGTGTGGCCATAGCATGACTCCTCTACCTTTCACCGCCGATGTGGGCGGAAATCCATGGCCACGCTAACCCGCAAACCGTCACGCTGGGGATGCATTCGCGAACTCCACGTGATGAAAGGTGAGCCATGAGCACCATGAGCCGTTCCCAGCGGATCGCCGACGCCGAGTCGGCGGTGTCCGAGGTGCGCGAGGCCTTCGAGGCCGCCGGCATCGTGCTGCCGTCCCTCCGCGTCGACCTGCCGTCCTGCGCCGACGAGAGCACCCGCCCACGGATCGACCTCGGTCGCTGCAACGTCGACCTGGCCCGCAAGCTGGCGTCCGTGCTGCGCGGGTGTGCCCGGTGACCGACGAGCCACCGCCGGAGCCATCCAATCCGGACCGCCGCCCGGAGCTCGAAGCCCGCCTCCGCGAGGTCAACGCCCTCAGCGAGGCCGACCGCCGAGCCAAGGGCAACTGTCACACACCTGTGAAGCTCCCGCCGTTGAACCCATCGTGACCTGCCGATTACCGTACAGTCGGGCTTTGCGCGCTACTTGATCACCACGGGGGGAAAGATCATGGCACGTCCGTCTGACTGGTCACCTGTCGACATGGACCGGGACCCGACACCCGGAAACCCGGACGAAGTACGGGAACTCGCCGACGACCTCCAGACCTTCGCGGACGACGTCGGCGAGGCACTCGGCCGCATCCGCGGCATGGCCGAGGACCGCGCCGTCCTCGACTGGGCAGGACTCTCCGCCGAAGCCTTCCGCTCCGAGTTCGACGGCGTCCCACCCAACCTCCAGAAACTCCAGACCTCCTACGACATGGCCGCCCAGGCGTTACAGACGTACTGGCCGAAGCTGGAGACCGCGCAGGGCATGGCCGACCGGGCCCTGGACCGCGCCATCACCGCCCAGGCCGACCTCTCCTCAGCCCAGGCCGCACTCACCGACGCCCAGGACTGGGTGAGCCGCGCCGGCGACGAGGCCGAGCGCCTGGAACGCGAGGGCGAACGCGAGAACGTCGAGCCGCCCTCCGAGGCCGAGGTCCGGGCCGCCACCCGCGATGCCACCGCCGCCAACGAGGCCGCCACCTCCGCCCAGTCCCGCGTCGACTCCGCCGAGGAAGCCCTCTCCGCCGCCCGCCAACTCGCCCTCGACGCCAAGGAGATGCGCGAGGAGGCCGCCCGCACCTGCGCCTCCGAGATCGACGCCGCCTCCGACGCCGGCATCCAAAACCGCCGCTGGTGGGAAGACGCCATCCACTGGGTGTCCGAGAACTGGGACACCATCGTCGAGATCTGCAAGGTCGTCGTCGCCGTCCTCGGCATCGTCGTCATGATCATCGGCGGCCCCCTCGCCTGGGTCGTCCTCGCCGCCGCCCTCGTCGTCCTCGCCGACACCCTCTACGACTACGCCAACGGCCGCGCCTCGTTGTGGGACGTCGCCTTCGCCGCCCTCGACTGCATCCCCGGCATGAAAGGCCTCACCACCCTCGGCGGCCTCGCCCGAGGACTACGCGGCCTGGCCACTACCGGCCTACGTGGCATCTCCGCTGGCGTCCGTGGCCTGGGGCAAGGCATCCGCGGCTTGGGGCGGGGCATCCGCAGCCTGATCACGCGGATCGACCCGATCGACATGGCCACCGGCGAGATAGTCATGTCGGCCACCGACCTCGCGCTTCCGGGCGTGCTACCCCTCGCTCTCGAACGCCACCACCGGACCTCGGTACGTACGGGGGTCTGGTTCGGCCCTTCCTGGGCGTCCACTCTCGACCAACGCCTCACCCTAGAAGAGCACGGGGTTCAGCTGTCCACCGAAGACGGCATGCTCCTCTCCTACCCTCGCCCACTCGCCGACGAGCCCGTCCTGCCCATCGAAGGCCCCCGGTGGAGCCTGGCCTGGGACGGCGACCCCGGCACTGGTCTCACCGTTCATCAGCACGAGGCCGGCCGCACGCTGCACTTCGCGCCCGTCCCAGGCCGTCGGGGTGACGAACTCCCCCTCGTGGCCATCAGCGACCGCAACGGCAACCACATCCGGATCGCCTACGACGGCCAGGGGGCACCCACTGACGTCGTGCACGACGGCGGGTATCACATCGGTGTCACCACCGACCACGGCCGGATCAGCGCTCTTCGCCTCCTCAGCGCTCCCGAGGCCCCTGTCCTCCTGCGCTTCGGGTACGACCACCAGGGCAATCTCACCGAGATCTACAACTCCTCGGATCAGCCGCAGCGCCTGTTCTACGACGACCAGCACCGCATCACCGGCTGGGAAGACCGCAACGGGATCTGGTATCGCTACGTCTACGACACCGAGGGCCGCTGCGTGGCCACCGAGGGCATCGACGGGGCGCTCAACAGTCGCATCGTCTATGACACCGACAGCCACCGCACGCTGCTCACGGACTCTCTCGGCAACACCACCGTCTTCCAGTTCAACGACTGCTATCAACTCGTCACCGAAACCGATCCGCTGGGCCACCACACCCACCGCGCCTGGGACCGCTACGACAACCTCCTCAGCCTTACCGATCCGCTCGGACGCACGCACTCCTACGCCTACGACTCCATGGGACGTCTCTCGACCATCGAGCGCCCGGACGGGCAGCACGTCGCCTTCTCCTACACGGAGTTGGGTCTGCCGTCCGGCATGACGGACGTGGACGGGTCCTCGTGGCGTCAGGAGTTCGACGCACGCGGCAACCGTGTATCGGCAACCGATCCGCTGGGAGCTACGACCCGGTACGGCTACGACGAGCACGGCGGTCTTGCCTACGTGACCGATCCTCTCGGGTACACCACACACCTCACGTGCGACGCGGCCGGGTTGCCGCTGGCCGTGACCACCCCGCTGGGAGAGGTCACCCGCTACCGTCGCGACGCCTTCGGGCGTCCGACCGAGGTGACCGACCCAGCCGGCGCTGTCACTCGCCTGGCCTGGACGCTTGAGGGCAAGCCCGCCTCCCACACCAACCCGCTCGGCGCCCAGTGGTCCTGGACCTGGGACGCGGAGGGCAACTGCGCCAGCCGGACGGACGCCGAAGGCAACACGTTCCGCTACGAGTACGGTCCCTTCGATCTCATCCGGTCGCAGATCAACCCGGATGGTGCCCGGTTCTCCTACGATCGGGACACCGAACTGAGACTCGTCAAGGTCACCAGCCCTCTCGGGCTTTCCTGGGAGTACCACTACGACGAGGCGGGTCGGCTGGTGGCCGAGACCGACTTCGACCAGCGCACCGTCGGGTACGTGCACGATGCGGCGAACCAGCTCGTCGCCAAGGTCAACGGCCTCGGGCAGGAGATCGTGTACCAGCGAGATGATCTCGGTAACGTGATCGAGAAGCACGTCGGCGGCAAGCTGACTCACTTCTCCTATGACCTCGCCGGGCGATTGCTGGGGGCTCGCAACGACGTCGCCGAGCTTGTTCTCGAACGGGACGCGGGGGGACGCGTCCTGGCCGAGAGCTGCAACGGGCGTACGACCACGTTCCGTTACGACACCCTGGGCCGGACGACCCACCGGCGGACACCTGGGGGAGCCACCAGCGAGTGGCACTACGACGAAGCGGGGCGTCCGATCAGCCTGGACGCGTCAGGCCGTCACCTGGCCTTCGACTATGACCCGGTCGGTCGCGAAATTCAGAGGAACCTGGGCGGCGGACTGCTACTCCAGCACACGTGGGACGAAGCCGGGCAGCTGACCAGTCAGGCCCTCAGCGCGGGACCGCGCCAGCTGCGGCACCGGGCTTTCAGCTATCGCGGCGACCAGCACCTGTCCGGGCTGTACGACGATCGGTTCGGCACTGCGGCGATGGAGTTGGACCCCATGGGACGGGTCACTTCCATCACCGCCCCTTCGTGGCGCGAGGACTACGCGTACGACCAGGTGGGGAACCAACTCGCCGCGCATTGGCCGACCGGCGACGGAGTTACTCCTGCGGCGGCTGTCGGAGAGCGGCGGTTCGAGGGAACGCGCGTCACGACGGCCGGACGAGTGCGCTACGAATACGACGCGGCGGGTCGCACCGTTCTGCGCCAGAAGCGGCATCTGTCCGGGAAAGCTGCCGTGTGGCGCTATGAATGGGATCCGGAGGATCGCCTCACGACCGTCCGCACCCCTGACGGCACGGTCTGGCGCTATCTGTACGACCCACTGGGACGCCGGATCGCGAAGCAGCGGTTGGCCGAGGACGGGTCGATCACGGAGAACGTCGAATTCGTCTGGCACAGCACCACACTCATCGAACAGACCACGACAGAGACCGGAAAGGCGGAGTCCATCCACCTCACGTGGGACCACACCGGTCAATACCCCGTCGCGCAACGCGAGTACCTGACGGAGGCCGAGGTCGACGCGCGCTTCTACGCGATGGTCACCGACCTGGTGGGGACCCCGACCGAACTCGTTGACGAAGCGGGCCACGTCGCCTGGCAGGCCCGCCCGACGCTGTGGGGTGTGGCCGCGTCCGGCGGAGCGACCAGTACCGACACCCCGCTGCGTTTCCCCGGGCAGTACTTCGATCCGGAGAGCGAGTGGCACTACAACTACCACCGGTACTACGACCCCGAGATCAGCCGCTATGCCTCTCCGGATCCTCTCGGGCTCGCCCCGGACCCCAACCACTACGGTTACGTGGACAATCCGTTCACGTGGATCGACCCGCTGGGTCTGCTGTCGTGCACGGGTAGGCTCGACAGGCTCAGGCCCGGCGAGATGTACCTCTACCGTGCGGTCCAGAACGCCGAGCTGAATCAGATCGCGCGCACCCGGACCTTCCAGAATCCGGCGGGCATCGAAGTCAAGTACTTCTCCACGACGCCCGAAGCCGCGGCGGCCTACGCACGAACAATGTATGGCCGATTCCCGGACGAAGGACCGTACACTCTCGTTCGTTCGACCATCAGGATCGACGACATCCCGGAAATCAGCAGGGTCGATCTGGTGGAGGCCGGCGGGATCGAGGCGCTCGCGCTGCGAGACGACATCATTGAGAACATGGGCCGGATTCGCATCCTGCCGAGTATGCCCATTCCCTGACGAGGACACCACGTGCAGATCATCATCACCTCCCGCAACGCGGAGACGCTCCGGACATGGCGCCGCTTCTTCGAGAACGATCCGGACGTCGACCTTCAGGTGGGCAACCGCGCACAGGTCCCGGTGGACGCGGTCCTCATGGCCGGGATCTTCGCCCATGAACGGTACGGCGGCAGTCCGAGTCACGACTCAGCGGAAATCCTGGTCAACCGGCGCGGAGACGGCCAACCTCCACTGGTGATCGTGCCTCCCGGTCGCCGCATGCGGCTCGATGAGCACGGCAGGCCCCAGGTCCACCCCGACCACGCCGCGATCGACCCCGCCTATCACACCGCGTCACATGTGTTCGACGCGATTCACCAGTGGAACGAGACACGTCAGGAGACCATCTCTGCCATCGAGGTCAGCCTTCCCCTCGTCGGCTTCGACGATCCACTGGACGAGTCAAGTCCGCAGGCTTTCCGCAGGGCGCTGACGGAGTATCGCGCCAAGCTCCGATAACCGAGAAAGGATGGCTGCGTCCGCCTTTCGAGGGGTGAGACCTTCCAGTACGCACGCGTGATGGCATGGACATATCGCTTTCGATTTCGCCTCCCGGGTGGCAGGGGAGGTCTGGCCACCGATCTGCGCGCCGAGGCCCACGTGCCTCCCCCAACCGGTCGAGCGTGGCATGCGAGTTCACCCGCACGTGTGGCTCACAGTGCTCGTCGGTACTGGCGGGACGCGGCCTGGCTCGCAGCGGGAGTGGAGTTGACCGGGCCGCCTTTGGCAGAGCGGTGCCCTTCAGGAGTGTTTATCGAGGTCCACGAACTCTCTTACTTGGAGATCGCCAGTATGACGGGGAAGGTCGTAACGAGTGATCCGCAGGGAGCCGTCGCGAATTCCGCAGACTCGATGGCAGAGCCCCCGGCAGGCCGGACAGACCACTCCTACGCCGCTTCCCTGGGCTGTTCTCCTGACCAACGGGGAGCTGTTGGGTGGGTACTTCACCACGCCACCGAGCCTGGACGGTGCGGTGCTCGTGTCCCTGCACCTTGACCGTGACGGGCCCACGCTCACTTCGCGGTTCCGGCCGGCCGGGTTGCCGGACCGGCCGGACGAGGCGTGGGTGGCGGCGGGGTGCGACGGCTTCGAGCTCCAGGTGCGCTTCCTCGACGTCGCCGACGTGCGGGTCGCGGGGTGGCCGTTCGGCACGCCGGTGAGCGTCGAGATCAGCCGTCGGGAGCCGGCCCACCTGCGCCGCATCGCCGTCTCGGCGATAGGAGGGGACGGGCAGGTGCTGGAGTTCACCAGCAACGCGTCGTTGACCGTCGGCCACCTCGCGGCGACCCGCAGCCGTGACGACACGTACTGGCATGTCGGGCGCGTCGACCAGATCCGTCTCGGCGACTCACTTCCGGACACCACCGACCACGCGTACTGGGGACGGCTCTGACGTGACGCTCGACGAACCTCACATCACCTCGGTCCACATCGACGAACGAGGGCGTTCGGTGACGGTGACGAGCCGGCGTCCCGGCCTGCCGGAGGACGCGCTCGCGGACTGGCAGGGGCGGGGCTACACGGCGCACGAGCTGTCGGTCGTGTACAGCGGGGTGACCGATCTGGCGGTCGACGGCTGGACCCATGAGCCGCTCACCTCCTGGGGCACCGCCGAACTCCCGGACGGCCGGCTCGCCGTCACCCTCGCCGGCCCCGGCACGTCGGTCCGCTTCGACGCGGACTCCCCGCCACGAGTCGAGCGTCGGGGCCTGATCACCGGGGCGTTCTGACCGACCGCGCGGTGCCGGCGAGTGAGCGTGGCACTGAGGTGGCGCAGACCGTGGCCCGCCCCGCCGCCCGGGCATTGCGGACATGATGTGACCTCAATGGCTCCTACGGTCGTGCCATGACGAAGACACGGAAGACGCAGAAGATACTGGTCAGTGGCGCCACCGGGACCGTCGGGCGGCAGGTCGTGGCCGAGTTGCTCGCCCGGGGGCACGAGGTGCGGGCGCTCACACGGAACGCGGCGGGGGCCGTGTTTCCGGCCGGGGTGGAGGTCGTGCAGGGTGACCTGACCGAGCCCGACAGTCTGGTGCCGGCCCTGGAGGGCGTCACCGGTCTGCACCTGATCACCTTCGGCGGGGCCTACTTCGGCCCGTTGGAGACCGGCCCGCGGATCCTGGAGGCGGCCCGCGCGGCCGGGGTGCGGCGGGTCACCGTGTTGCACGGTGGCGGGCCTTCGCCGCTGGAGGACGCCGTGCGTGCCGACGACGGCGTGGACTGGACCGTGCTCATGCCGGTCGAGTTCATGGCCAACGCCCTGGAGTGGGCGGAGCCGATCGCGACCGCGCGGGAGGTCCGTGAGCCGTTCGTCTCCCGGCTGAGCGCCATGGTCCACGAGGGTGACATCGGGGCCGTCGCCGCGGTGGCGCTCACCGAGGAGGGGCACGGGGGTCAGGAGTACGTGATCACCGGCCCCGAACTGCTCACGGTGGGCGACAAGGTGGCGGCGATCGCCGCCGCCACCGGCCGGGAGATCGGTCTGGTCGAGCTGACCGAGGAGCAGGCCGTGGCGCGGTGGCGGGCGGCGGGCCATCCGGAGGAGGTGATCGGCTTCCTGCTGGAGGCGTACGGCAACACCCCGGAGGTGGGCCGCACGGTCGTCGACACCGTCGAGCAGGTCACCGGCCGCCCGGCGCGCACCTTCGCCCAGTGGGCGGCGGAGCACGCGGCCGCCTTCGCGGGCGCTACAGCTGGCTGAGGATCGTCCGGTCGGTGATCTCCGTGTCGTGGGCCAGCAGCATCGCCTTGCTCAGGATGACCGCGAGGGTGTGGTCGCCCTCGTAGGGCAGGTAGCCGGGCGGCTGCTCGGCGGCGGCTCGGGAGGTGGGGACGATGCAGAGGTAGCGGTCGCTCGGGGAGATGAGCACGTTGCCCGAGCCGAGGTGGATCTTGTACGTGTGGCGCTCGCCCTTCACGAGCAGGAAGCGGCCCTCCAGGGTGCAGCGGTCGGCTATCGCGAGGCGGGGGACGAGGCGTTCGAGGAGGACGCGGCGGGTCTGGGCCGTCGCGTTGAGCTCGCCGAAGCCGTACGACGTCCAGTACTCGCGGTGGCGTCCGGCGGGGCCACCGTCCTGCCAGGTCGGGTCGTTGCCGACGCTGGCCACGCCGACGAACAGATCGACGTCGCGCAGCACCTCGCTCAGCACGAGTGGGGGTATCTCCGCCAGCGGCAGCGGCTCGACGGGCTCGGCGCCGTCGGGCAGCCACATCTCGTAGGGCCAGCGGCCGGCGCAGTGCGCCAGGTTCTCCGGGGCGTCGAGGGGATAGAACCGGACCTGGTCGGTGCTGAGCCGCAGGTAGCTGCCGGAGTCCGTGATGTCGTCCGCGCCGTGGTCGGCGCTGTCGCCGTGGATCCAGTACTCGGCGCGCAGGCCCCACTCGGGCAGTTCGCGGACGGCGGGCGGGAGGGTGTCGTCCACGCAGAGCCGGAGTCGGTTGCGCCAGCCGCGGACGGCGGCCAGGGAGTGGAACTGGTGTTGGCGCAGGATGTGGGCGGCGAATCGGTTGGAGTAGGTGCGGGTGGCGCGCTCGGCGTCGGTGAGGAGGTAGACCTCGCGGTGGGCCTGCTTGAACGGCTGGGTGACGGCGTGCCGTTCGAGCCAGTCGCGCCAGGCGGCGACCTCGGCCGGGTCGCGGTCGGCCGGGTGCCAGAGGGCGACCTCCGCGTCCGGGGCCGGCGCCACGGGGGTGTCGTCGAGGGTGCGCAGTGCGCCGTCGGCGAAGCCGACGGCCGTGCCGTCGACGGTCCACAGCAGGCGGCGGGCGAGCGTGCCGACGAGCGGGTGGTCGAGGAGGCGCTGCCGCCAGGTGTCGTGGGACCAGGTGCGGCGGGCGAGGAACTGCCGGTCGAGGCGGTCGCGTTGGGCCGAGAGCATCTTGTCGAGGTCCTTGACCGAGGCGCGCAGTTCGGTCAACTCCTCGGTGTGGTCGCGCCGGACGGCGGCCGGGACGCCCTTGACCTGCTTGCCGGCGGCGGTGCGCCAGGTGAGGGTGGCCTTGACGCCGCTGACCGCGAGCAGGGCGGTGGTCTCGCCGAGCGGGACGGTGGTCGCTCCGACGGAGGTCAACCCGTAGGTGGGGACGGCCAACTCCTCGACCTCCTCGCGGCCGAGGCCGAGCGCGGCGGCGCGGTCCCTGAGGGCGGCGTCGATGAGCTTGGCGGTGGCCTTGTAGGTGACGCGGGCGGCCAGCCGGGCGAGCTCGGCGAGGGCGGCCTCGTCGTCGATCCTGGAGAGGGCGACCACGCCGGCGTTGGCGACCTTGGGGCTGCGCGGGCCGACGCCCGACACCTTCCGCAGGGAGGTCTCGACCAGGGCGCCGAGGGTCCTGACCGTGTCCCGGTCGGGCGGCAGGAGGGACGCCAGCCAGGCCAGTCCGCGCAGCGGTGTGGCGTTGTGCACGTCGAAGAGGTCGTTGGCGGTGCGGTAAGGACCTACCTCCAGCGGCAGGGTACGAGGGCGACCCACCTGGCGCAGCAGGGTCACGACGAGGGGGCGGACCCGCTCGGCACCGACCGACTCCGCCAGGGCGCGGGCGGACTGTTCCCACGCGGCGGACGGCTTGGCGGTGGTGGCGGTGGTGAGGTGGTGCAGCAGCGTCAGCCACGGGTCGTCGGGCCCTGTGACGGCGGCCAGGGCACTGTCGGCCCACGCCTCGCCCACGTTCAGCGGGGGGTCGGTGAGCCGCTTGAACGCGGCACGGGTGGCGGCGGAGGCCGCGTAGTGGTCCAGCGCGGTCCGACGGAAGGTGGCCAGCGCCTCAGGTGGCATGCTCCGGCCGGCGGCGGCACCGGCGGCGAGGAGGGGCTCCACCCCCCAGAGGCCGTGAAGGACGAAGCGTCTCCCCACGGCGCGCAGCAGCCAGTCGCGCGCCGCCTCGAAGCGGTCGTCCGCCAGATCGTGGGCGAGGAGAGCGACAGCCGTGGCGGGGTCGAAGCCGACCTCCACCAGACCCCGGTCGGCCGGCAGTTCGGCGAGGGTCGCGGCCACCCGCTCGGCGACGGGCCGGCGCACCTCGGCGGGCAGCTCGGACAGCGAGAGGAACCAGGCATCCCTGAAGTCGTAGTTCCACTTCCGGCTGGACAGGGTGGCGCGCACCATGCCGTCGGCCGCCTCGATCGCGGCGGCGGTGTCGCCGGCCGCCAGAGCCTGCCGCAGCGCGGTGGCGTGCTGCTGTGCGCTCATGTCCTCAACCCCCCACCAGGGCGACCAGCTTGAGGAAGGTCACCTCCGTGTCGGCCGTCAGCTCGATCTCCTCGTCGAGCTCGGTGAGCTGCCGGTCGCCGACCAGCAGCAGGAAGCCGTTGCCCTGGAAGGCGCGCAGGGCCCGCTCGACCTGGGCGTCGGCGTCGACGTGACCGGGGGCGGGCATCGCGTAGCCGCCGGGCACCCGCTCGGCGCGCTCCGGCTGGACGAGGCCGCGGAAGACGCGGGGGGTGCGGGCGTTGTACTCGGCGACCTCGTGGCGGACGCGCCGCCGGATCAGCTCGCGGGGCGTGGTGCGCTCACCGGTGATGTCGAGCGCCCAGCTGGCCGAGCGCTCCCCCGCTGTCGTCTCGTCGACGAACGTCACGTATGGCATACCGGCGACGTTACGGGCCACCACTGACAGTGCGTTCGAGGACTCGGTCGTCAGAAGCTGTCGTAGGGCCAGCCCTCGTTGGTGTGGACGATGTAGTCGGGCCGGGTGCGCGCCACGCGCTCGCGGAGGCGGCGCAGGAGTCGGGTGGGGCTGGGTGGGGAGATGCCGAGGGCGGCCGCCGCGGCGCGCTGGTGGGCGGGGTCGAACTCGGGCAGGTCCTCGTTGAAGTCGAGTTCCAGCTTCTTCAGCAGGTCGACTTCGGGGCGGGCGAGTTCGGCGGGGGTGAGGTGCAGGCATTCCATCCAGTAGGGGATGCCGGCCATCAACTCCAGTGCCTCCCGCAGGCTGTTGGCGATCAGGCCGCCCCGGCCCTCGGAGTTGGTGTAGATCACCGGGCGGGTGGCGCCCGGTTCGCCGATCAGGAAGTAGGTGCCGCCGGAGCCGCAGCCCGCGACGGGTTCGAGGGGCGCACCGGACGACAGGTGCAGGTGTTCCACGGGCTCCCGCCGGGTCACATCGAAGTCGCAGGGCCACTCGAAGTAGCGCAGCAACGTTTCATCACTCGCGATGCGGGCCAGCAGGGCGAAGTCATCTACCTCAGCCATGAGGGCTACGTATCCGTTCTGGCGTTCGGTCTGGCAGGTGTCCCCGTGCCGGAAGGCTATCGTGTCCCGCATGGCCGTTGAGCTCATCCGGATCGTTTCCCGGTCCTCCCCGATGGCGTTGGCACAGGTCGAGCGGGTTCGCGCCGAATTGGCCGCGCTGCGCCCGGAGATCCGCACCGAGGTGGTGCCCGTCACGACCTCGGGCGACAGGTGGCAGGGTGACCTCGCCAAGCTGGGCGGGAAGGGCGCGTTCACCAAGGAGGTGGACGCGGCGCTGCTGGCCGGCGAGGCGGATCTGGCCGTGCACTGCGTCAAGGACGTGCCGGCCGACCGGCCGCTGCCGGCGGGCACCGTGTTCGCCGCCTACCTGGCGCGGGACGACATCCGTGACGCGCTGGTCGACCCGGCCGGGCGGACGTTGGACCAGCTGCCGCCGGGCACCAGGATCGGCACCTCATCGGTCCGCCGAGTGGCGCAACTCACGTCCGCCTACCCCGACTTGGTGACCGTCCCGATGCGGGGCAACGCCAACCGCCGGCTCGAGAAGCTGGCGGCGGGCGAGGCCGACGCGCTGCTGCTCGCCGTCTCGGGTCTCGAACGGATCGGGATGGCACACCGGATCAGCCAGGTGCTCGGCGTCGACGAGATGTGCCCGCCCATAGGGGCGGGGGTGTTGGCGTTGCAGTGCCGGGAGGGCGACACGGAGGTCATCGACGCGGTGGCGGCCCTCGGCGACCCGGGGACGTGGCGGGAGATGACGGCGGAGCGGATGTTCCTGCATGTGCTCCAGGGCCACTGCAACAGCCCGATCGCCGGCTACGCCAAGGCGGAGCGGGACGGCAGGCTGAGCCTGTGGGGGCGGGTGTTCTCGCCGGACGGCAAGACCGTGCTCGACGCCCACGAGTGGGCCGGGCCGCTCGACCCGGCGACGCTCGGCACCTCGGTGGCGGTGGCGCTCCTGCGCCAGGGCGCGCGCGAGTTGATCGACACCATCCCGCACTGAGCGACGGCCGGGCGGATCACGACCGAGTGATGCGGAAGACCGGGTGGTCGGGCGCGACGCGGCGCAGGTCGGCGTCCGGGGAGTCGGGGCCGACGCCCTTGAAGAACACCCCGACCTCGGCCTTCCAACGCTTGAGGTAGGCACGCAGCAGGGCCGGCTTCTCGTCGTCGGGCACCTCCTCCGCGGTGAAGGGCTCGGCCTTTCTGCCGAGGCGGAGTTCGCCGCCGCCGACCGCCCGCATGTTGCGGGTCCACTGGACGTGGCCGCGGGGCGCGACCAGGTAGTCCACGCCGTCGACCGTGAGCAGGTTGACGGGGGTGGTGCGCCAGTCGCCGCTCTTGCGGCCACGGACGGCGAGGACGCGGGAGCCCTTGACGCTGACGCCGCGCCGGGCCAGGAAGGCGACCAGGCGGTTCAGGACGTTGACCGTGAACCAGCCGGGCTTCTTCACGTGCGAGGTGGTGGACATCAGGAGGCCCTTTCGGTGAGCACTGCTCTCGGTTGGGAGCAATGATTACACCCTGATCGCGCGAAAACAAGAGCACCGCTCTCACATTGGAGCGATGTTCCGGGAGATGGCAGACTGGGGCCATGAGCACGATCAAGGGGGCCAGGGAGCGGGCCAGGCGCGAGGTCACGGCGGCGATCAAGGACGAGGCACGGCGCCGGGTGGCCGCCGAGGGAGCGCCCAAGCTGTCGCTGCGCGCCGTCGCCCGGGAGCTGGGCATGGTCTCCTCGGCGCTCTACCGCTACTTCCCCAGCCGCGACGAGCTGCTCACCGCGCTCATCATCGACGCCTACGACGCGATGGGCGAGGCGGCCGAGGCCGCGCTCGCCGCGTCGCCCCGGCGGGACCCGCGCGCCCGCTGGGTCCTGGTCTGCCGCGCCGTGCGCGACTGGGCGCTGGCGAACCCGCACGAGTTCGGGCTGATCCACGGCACGCCGATCCCCGGCTACGCGGCCCCGCAGGACACCGTGCGCGCGGGCGTCCGGGTGCCGCTGGCGCTGCTCACCGTTCTGCGCGAGGCCCACGCCGACGGCCTGTTGGAGCGGCCTGCCTGGGGCGAGCCGCCGGAGCCGGTGCACGCCGACCTGGCGGCGCTGGCCGCCGAGTACGCGCCGGAGCTGCCGCCCGACGTGTTCGGGGCGGCGCTGGCCGCCTGGGGACAGCTGGTCGGCCTCGTCAGCTTCGAGGTCTTCGACCAGTACAACGGGGCCCTCACGGCGCCCGCCGAGTTCTTCGAGCACGCGGTGGGCCGGCTGGCGGCCGAGGCCGGCGTCGGCCCGGCGGCGAGCTGAGGCGTCTCGCCACCGGGCCAGCCGGGTGATGGCACGTCAGGACGCCGTGCACACCGTCCCGTTGAGGGAGAGGACGGGCGCGCTGTAGACGGCGCCGCTGTTGGTCTGGAAGCCGAAGCTCAACGAACCACCGGCGCCCACCGAGCCGTTGTAGGAGGCGTTGCGGGCGGTGACCGTCGTACCGCTCTGACTGAGCGCGGTGTTCCAGGAGTTGGTGACGGACTCGCCGACCGGCAGGCTGAAGGTGACCGTCCAGCCGTTGACCGCCTGGGACGTGGTGACGCTCACGTTGACCGTCGAGCCGGTGTTCCAGCGGCTGGCGACGGTGTAGTTGGCGACGCAGCCGGTGACGGGCGGCTCGCCGGGGCCGCCAGGATCCTCACCCGGATCCCCGCCGAACGCCGTCAGCACCGCGTTGAACGCCGGCTTGGCCACGTAGTTCGCGTCATAGAGGCAGGCCGCGCCCTCGCCCGGGAAGACCCCGGGGATCCAGGAGTCGGCGTCGGAGATGCCCCACACCGTGATGCCGCCGCAGTTCGAGATCGCCAGGCAGGTCTGCACCACGCCCGCGTACTGCGTCGCCTGCCGCGCCAGCCTGGTGGCGTCGGCCGGCGTGGTCATCCGGATGTCGAGCTCCGTGATGTTGACCTCGAGGCCGAGGTTGGCGAAGCGCTGGAGGTTGGCCTGGAAGGTGGACGGGATCTGGTCCAGGATGAAGTGCGACTGGAAGCCCACGCAGTCGATCGGCACCCCCTGGTTGAGCAGCGAGCTCACCAGGTTGTACAGGCCGTTGCTCTTCGCGTTGGTGCCCTCGATGTTGTAGTCGTTGATGCAGAGCTTGGCGTCCGGGTCGGCGGCGCGCGCGGCCCGGAAGGCGTTGGCGATGTAGCCCTGGCCGATGGTGTTCTGGAAGACCGAGCCGCGCAGCGTGCCGTCCTCGTTGAACACCTCGTTGACCACGTCCCAGTACTCGACGGAGTCGCGGTAGTGGGTGACCACGTTGGTGATGTGGTTGGTCATGATCGAGTTGAGCTCGGTGGCGGAGAAGCCGCCGTTCGACACCCAGCCGGGCAGCTGGCTGTGCCAGACCAGGGTGTGGCCGTAGATCTGCTGGTCGTTGGCCTGGGCGAAGTTCACCAGACGGTCGCCCGGCGCGTAGTTGAACGAGTTGCGGGACGGCTCTAGGGTGTCCCACTTCATCACGTTCTCGGCGGTGACGCTGTCGAACTCGGTACGGGCGATGTTGGTGTAGGTGGTGTTGTTCAGCTTGCCGTCGGCGATGGCGGTGCCGATGAACCTTCCTTGGGCGGCCGCCGCCTCGCGCAGCGTCGCGGCCGAGGCCGCCGGGCTCTCGGACGGAGACTCCTGGGCCTGGGCGCTGCCGTACACCGCGCCGCCGGAGAGCAGAAAAGCCCCGGCCGCGATGACGACTGCGGCTCTGCGCACCAGGGGATGCATGCGATACCCCTCTCGTTGTCATGCCCCCGCAGGCTGACGCGTCCGTTGTATGGGTCGCCCTGGAGGGCGTCAAGCCTTCCGGAATAACATTGAAAAACTTCCGGTGGCCGGACGCGCCCGGATGCGACAGAAGAGGTGCTCATGGCAGGCGAACGCAAGGTGACGATCACGGCCATCGCGAGGGAGGCGGGCGTGTCGGTGCCCACCGTCTCCCGCGTGGTCAACGGCCGGTCCGACGTGGCGCCGGAGACCAGGGCCAAGGTCGAGGAGCTGCTGCGGCACCACGGCTACCGGCGGCGGGTCCAGCCCCACGGCGACCGGGCCGCGCTGCTCGACCTCGTCTTCAACGACCTCGACAGCCCATGGGCGGTGGAGATCATCAGAGGCGTCGAGGAGGTCGCGCACGCGGCCGGCGTCGGCACGGTCGTCTCGGCCATCCACGACCGGGCCGGGGCCGCCCGGCAGTGGATGACCAACCTGCGGGCGCGCGCCTCGGACGGCGTGATCATGGTGACGTCGGTGCTCGAGCCGCTGCTGCACAAGGAGTTGACCCGGCTCGGGGTGCCGATCGTGGTCGTCGACCCGGCCGGCGGCACGGCCATCGCCGCGCCGACGGTGGGCGCCACCAACTGGGCCGGCGGGATGGCCGCGACGGAGCACCTGCTGGAGCTCGGCCACCGGCGCATCGGCTTCATCGCCGGCCCGCCGCGGCTGCTGTGCAGCCGGGCCCGGCACGACGGCTACCGCGCGGCGCTCGAAGCGGCCGGCGTCCCGGTGGAGGAGGAGTTGACCGTACCGGGCGACTTCTACCACGAGTCCGGCTTCCACGGCTGCCGCCGGCTGATGGACCTCGCCGACCCGCCGACGGCGGTCTTCGCGTCGAGTGACCAGATGGCGATGGGGGCGATCGAGGCGCTGCGACAGTGCGGGCTGCGGGTACCGCAGGACGTGAGCGTGGTGGGCTTCGACGACCTGCCGGAGATGCGGTGGGTGGCGCCGCCGCTGACGACGGTCCGGCAGCCGTTGGCGGAGATGGGGAAGGTGGCGGCGCGGACGGTGCTGCGGCAGGCGCGGGGCGAGGAGATCGACTCGCCGCGGGTCGAGTTGGCGACGGAACTGGTCGTCCGCGCGTCGACGGCGCGTCGGCCGTAGGCCGGCGCGCCGCCCTCCCCCGGCAAGCCGGTCCGCGTGACACGGGCGGCACCGCCGCTGGGGCGCGGTGGGCGGATTTTCCCCCACCCACCCGCCCTCTCACGCGCTCCGCGCTTGCGGGGCCCGCGGGGCGGCGCCGCGGCGCTGCGCGCGGGCGTATGCCGGCGCGCCCGCCGAC
>NZ_JBHXFJ010000015.1:0-128537 GCF_042722465.1 Streptomyces sp. NPDC127098 | reverse complement strand
GGAGTAGTCGCTCCCAGGTTCCGTCGGCCGACCACAGGCGGTGGCGTTCATAGACCGTCTTCCACGGGCCGAACCGCTCTGGCAGGTCACGCCACTGAACACCCGTCCGCACCCGATGGAGAATCCCGTCGATCACCTGCCGATGATCCCGCCACCAGCCGCAACGCCTGTTACTGACCGGGAGGAACGGCCGCAGCCGTTCCCACTCGGCATCCGTCAGATCACCCCGCTCCATGTCCACACCAACGACCAACACGCGAAGTAGTCACATGATCGGCAGGACAAGTCCTAGCCGGCGGGGAGACGTGTCAGCGGTGGTCTTCGGGGCAGGAGTGGGCGTCGAGTTCCTGGATCCGGACGTTGCGGAAGGAGGCGGTGTCGTCGGCACCGTGGTTCTGCAGTCCGATGTGGCCCTGCTGGAGGCTGCGCGCGGGGTCGGTGTTGGTGAAGTCGTTGATGAGCGTGCCGTTGAGGTAGACGCGGAGGCGTTCGCCCTCGACGCGGATCTCGTAGGTGTTCCACTCCCCCGGCGGGTTGAGGGCGGCGTCGCGGGCGGCCAGGTCGGCGGACTGGAAGCCGTAGACGGCTCCCGTGGTGCGGTCGGCGGCGTCGGTCGCGTCGATCTGGATCTCGTATCCGTTGTCGACGGCGGACCAGGGGTCGTCGGACGCGGGGAAGCCCATGAAGACGCCGGAGTTGTCGTCGCCCTCCAGCATCCAGTCGAGCTTCAGCGAGTAGGAGCCGAACTCCCGGGCCTCGTACCAGAGCAGGCCCATGCCGCCCCGGGAGACGAGGGTGCCGTCGGACAGTTCGAAGGAGCCGGGCCCGGCCTGTGACCAGCCGTCGGTGTCGGAGCCGTCGAAGAGCGGGGTGTAGCCGGTCTCCGGGCGGCAGTCGGCCTCGGTGACGCCGGCGGCCCAGCGGATGCCGCCCAGCAGGTGTCGGACGAAGTCCTGCTGGGCGTAGGACTCGGCGGTGTGGCCGCCGCCGGTGTAGAAGGCCCGGCCGCCCTCGTACTCCTTGCACCAGGCGATGGGGTGGTCGCCGGCCATGGTGCCGCCCGTGTAGCTGGACTCGTCGAGGGAGGCCAACACGTGGGAGGTGGTGCGCGGGTTGGTGCGGTAGTTGTACCACTCGTCGGTGCGCTGCCAGGCGCCGCCCAGGTGGGCGGTGGCGGCGTGCGCGCGGTCCTCGACCCGCACGGTGGCCTGCTGGATCTGGGGGTGGGACTGGAAGAGCGCGCCCGCAAGGCCGTTGTACCAGTCCCAGTCGTACTCGGTGTCGGCCGCGGCGTGTACGCCCACGTATCCGCCGCCGGCGTTGATGTAGCGCTCGAAGGCCGTCTCCTGGGCGCGGTTCAGCACGTCGCCGGTGGTGGAGAGGAACACCACCGCCTCGTACCGGGCCAGGTTCCTGGTCGTGAAGGCGCCGGCGTTCTCGGTGGCGGTCACCGTGAAGTTGTTCTCCTCGCCGAGTCGGGTGATCGCGGCGATTCCCTCGTCGATCGAGTCGTGCCGGAAGCCGGCGGTCTTGGAGAAGACCAACACCTGGTAGGCGGGGTCGTCGGGGGCGGCGGCCTGGGCGGCGGAGCTGGGTGTCGCCGGCAGCGCGGCGAGGCAGAGCAGTGCCCCGAGGCCGAGGCCGGTCAGATGTCGGATGCGGCGGATCATGCGGGGGCCTCCAGATCTGGTTGGCGCCGTTGCGTGACACCGGGTCAGGACCGCGAACTCCCATGAACGGGACTCATCGAGCAGCCGTACGTCACAAGTAGGCTGTCGCGCTGCGAAACCTGGCAGATAAGCGATCGAAAGACCGGGTCTTTTTGCTGTACGCACAGGGAAGATAGAGGCTTACGCACGACTTGGGGAAGACTTCTCACACGAGGCCGGCGGACTTCCGCCCGTCGAGCGGGTAAAGTTCCCCGCCCGACAGCGAACGTCCCCGCCCGGCCGGGGCCGGGCGGGGACGGGTCACGGGTGCGGCCGGACCGGAACCGATGATCAGGGCACGGTGACCCCGTAGGCGTTGGCCGCCTCGACCACCGGCTGGAAGAACGTGATGCCGCCCGAGGTGCAGTTGCCACTGCCGCCCGAGGTCAGCCCGAGACCGGTGGAACCGGACCAGAGCGGGCCGCCGCTGTCGCCGGGCTCGGCGCAGATGTTGGTCTGGATCATGTCGTAGACGACCTCGCCGTTCCCGTAGTCGACCGTCCAGCCGAGGCCGGTGACCGAGCCGCAGCGCACGCCCGTGGTGCTGCCGCTGCGGCAGGCCGACTGACCCACGACCGGGTTGGCGAACCCGGTGATGGTGCCGCCGCCCGCGACCGTGCCGGGCACCGAGGAGGGCTGCGGGTCGTAGGCGACGATGCCGAAGTCGTTGACCGGGAAGGAGGAGCCGGCGGTGTAGCCGATCCAGGCCGAGCCGTTGTGCCACAGCGGGTACGGCGGTGTCGGGCCGTACGGGTCGGCCGTACAGTGACCGGCGGTCAGGAAGTAGTAGCTGCCGCCGGAGCGGACGTTGAAGCCGAGCGAGCAGCGCCAGCCGACGTCGGCGTAGATCGCGTCGCCGCCCTGCAGGTACTTCTCGAACGTGCCCTCGGTGCGCTGGATGTCCAGCGCGCCGGCCAGGTCACCGGCGCTCGCGGTGAGCTCGGCGAGGTCGGCCTCGGAGACGGTCTCGTCGACCAGGACCGTCACGGTGTCCGTCGAGGGGTCCACCGCCCAGGCCACGCCGCCGATGCCGGCGGCCTCGACGGCCTCGCTGGCGGCGGACAGTTCGGTGGCGTTGAAGACACCGTCGTCGGCCTGGGCGGCGCCGGGCAGGAACAGTGCCGCGGCGGCGGCGAGGCCGGTGGCCACCGCCAGGGTCCGTAAGCCCCGGGCGAGACGCCGGCGCGAGGTGGTGCGCTTCGATCTCACGTGCATTCCTCCAGTGGGATTCGTCGATCCGGTGGATGAGACGGCTGCGAGTGCGTGAAGCATGGCGATCGGGCACCTGTCGGACGAAGATCTCTTACAACCCCGACAGCTTTCACACGAGATACTCCCATTCCGTCACGCACTGACAAGGCGCACTTTCGGCCAGTAGTCGGAGGGTGGCGGAGGTCAGACCGGCGACGGCTCGGTGGGGCCGGGCGACTCGTGCCGCGTGCGGTTGCGGTAGCGAAGCGGCGACTCCCCCACCTCCCGCTTGAACGCGGTGCTGAAGGCGCTCTCGGACCCGTAGCCGAGCTCGACCGCCAGCGCCCCGACGCGGACGTCGCTGTCTCGCAGAGCGCGCCGCGCGAGCAGCATCCGCCAGCGGCTGAGATAGGTCAGCGGCGGTACTCCCGCGACGGCCCTGAACCGTTCCGCGAACGACGTCCGCGACATCGCCGCGGCGCGCGCCAACTCCGCCAGCCCCCAGGGCTTCGCGGGCTCGGCGTGCATGCGGCCGAGCGCCGGGCGCAACCGTTCGTCGGTCAGCAACCGCAGCCATCCCGGGGGCAGTTCGGCCTGGTCCAGGTAGGCACGCAGCATCTCGAGCACCAGGAGTTGGCCGTGCTGCCGGATGGCGAAGGCCGAGCCCATCCGGTTCCCGGTCGCCTCGTCGAACAGTCGGTCCAGGCTGCCGCGCAGCTCGGCCGCGGCGGCGGCCGACGCCCGGACGTGCCCCAGCGGCGGCAGCGCCTGCAGGAGCAGGGCCCGACCCACCGGGTTGAGGTCGATGCGGCCGCCCAGGACGACGTCGTCGGCGACGCGGTCGGCGGCGAGGAGGCGGGGCGAGGGGAAGCCCGGCTCGGGCGTGATCTCGTGGCGCGGTCCTGCACCGGTGCCGCCTTCGAGCGTCAACCACGACCGGCTGTTCAGGATGGCGACGTCTCCCGGTTCGAGCTCGATCGGCCCGTCGGCGCCGTCGGTGGTCAGCCGGGCGCGACCGCGCACCATCGCCATGAACTTCAGCGGGGTGTCCAGGGCGGCGTGCGACGCCCAGCGGCCCCGCGTCACGAACCCGCCCGTCAGCTGCCCGCGCACCTCGACGAGTTCGAGCACCTGGGACAGCTGGTCTTCAACCATGTCCGTACTCTCGCGTAAGAAATACGGATGGTCAATGATTCAGAGTTCGGACGGTCAGGGGCAGGGTGGTGTCATGACACAGAAACAGCAGCCCCTCGGGTCCGGCTTCACCGCGGCGTCCACGGCAGACGAGGTCCTCTGCGGCATCGACCTGTCGGGCCGGAACGTCATCGTCACCGGTGGCCACGTCGGGCTCGGCCTGGAGACCACCCGCGCGCTCAGCAGGGCCGGCGCCTCCGTGACCGTGGGCTCGCGCGACCCCGAGCGCGCCGCCCCCGCGCTGGCCGGCATCGAGCGCGTGGCGATCGACCGGCTCGACCTGCTCGACCCGGCGTCGATCGACGCCTTCGCCGACCGTTACCTCGACTCCGGACGCCCGCCGCACATCCTGATCAACAACGCCGGCATCATGAGCGGCCCCCTGGTGCGGGACGCGCGCGGCTACGAGTCGCAGTTCGCGACCAACCACCTCGGCCACTTCCAACTGACCCTGGCCCTGCTGCCCGCGCTGCGCACGGCCCGCGGCGCCCGGGTGGTGAACGTGACGTCCGGCGGCCACCGGCTCTCCGACATCCGCTGGGACGACCCGCACTTCACCACCGGCTACGACGGCATGCTCGCCTACGGCCAGTCCAAGACCGCCAACGTGCTGTTCGCCGTCGAACTGGACCGCCGCTGGGCCGAGGACGGGATCCGCGGCTACGCCGTGCACCCGGGCGTCGTCGTCACCACCATCCTCGGCCCTGCCCGGTCCGAGGACGGTCCCGCGGTGAGCGAGGAGGCGCTGCGGGCCATGGGGCTGCTCGACGACGCCGGCAGACCGGTCATCGATCCGGCGCGCGAGATGAAGACGCCGCGACAGGGCGCCAGCACCAGCGTGTTCGCGGCCACCAGCCCCCTGCTCGCCGACATCGGCGGGGTCTACCTCAAGGACAACGACGTCTCGCCGCTCGACACCCCGAGACCCTTCGCCTTCGGCACCGACGAGGACGTGCCGTCCGACGTCGTCCCACACGCGATCGACCCGGAGTCGGCACGGCGGCTCTGGGAGCTGAGCGAGCGGCTGCTCGAGGCGTGACGCCCGCCGGGATGCCGGCAGCTCGCCCTGCCGCTCCGCCGACCGCGAGGCACTCGACCGGGGCACCGCTCACCGGCCGGCCGCGGCGAGGCGGCCGCCCGGCCGCGCGTCACCCGTGCGGTTCGGCGGTGCCTGTGGGGGTGTCCGTGGCGTTCTGGACGGCCAGCAGCCGGAACCGGTCGCTGTCACCGAGGGCGCGCCAGCGGTGGGGGGTGCCCCCGAGGTAGCTGATGCTGTCGCCCGCGGCCAGCTGGTGCACGGTGCGCCCGTCGGCGGTCAGCAGGTCCACCTCGACGTCGCCGTCGACGACATACAGGAACTCGTCGCCCGGGTGGTCGTAGTAGTCCCCGAAGTCCGTCCGGGCGCCTCGGTACTCGACGGGGTGGACGCCGAGTTGCGGGCTGCCCAGCATGCGGGCCATGCCGCCGACGTTCGCCACGCCCAGTCCCTCGCCGCAGCGGACGACCCGGATGGCCTGGCGCGTGACGTCGGGCTCGGCCCGCACGGCCGAGGCCAGCAGGGCCTGCTGGGTGGTACCGAGGGCGCGGGCGATGCGGTGCAGTGACGGCATGCTGGGGTGTGTCAGCCCCCGTTCCAACTGGCTGAGGAACGGGTGGGACAGGTCGGACCTCTGGGCGAGCTGTACGAGCGTCAGCCCACGCTCCTTGCGGAGACGGCGGATGGTGGCGCCGAGTTCCGCGCGCTGGGCACTGTTCGTGCGCTGGCGACTGGCGGCCTGTGGCGGCGTACCAGGGGTGGGCTGGACCGGCATGTCGGGTTCCTCAACGGTGACGGGCGGCGGGCGACGCTGGGCGGACGGAACACGGAACGCGCCGGGGGATTTACCCCGGCGAAACACTCGGACCCTATGGTCGATGTTGATGGGATGAACATTCTACTCCGCTCCATCCGTTCCAATCTATTCGTCCCCAGCCCAGGGAGCCCGTATGCCGTCGGCTACCACTGATCGCTCCGCCACCTCGACCGACGCCGCCTTCCTCGCCGCCATGGCCGCGCTCGCCGGCGGCGTCTGCGTCGTCACGACGGCCGGCCCCGAGGGCAGGCCGGCCGGATTCACCAGCACGGCCGTGATGAGCCTCAGCCGCTCACCCCAGTTGCTCGCCCTCGGTGTCGACCAGGCCAGCCGGACCCTGTCGGCCCTGCTCGGCCGCGGCCGGTTCGCACTCAACATCCTGCGGGCGGACGGCGAGAGCCTCTCCCGCCGGTTCGCCGACCGGACGGCCGACCGCTTCGCGGGGCTGGCCTGGAGCACCGACGAGTGGGACGTGCCGGTGCTCACCGCGTACAGCGCCGCCGTGCTGAGCTGCCAGGTCGTCCGGGACGTACCCGCCGGCGACCACCGGTTGATCATCGCCTCGGTCCGGCGCGTCCTGCCGGGCACGGAGGGAGCGGGCGCCCTGGTCCACCTGGGCCGCCGCTACCACCGACTCCCCGCCGAGTACGCGCGATGACCGGCCGGCGGTGGTTCGCCGTCCGGGAGACGGCCCCCGGGGTGTACCTGATCGCCGAGCCCGGCCACGTCAACAGCTACCTGGTCCTGGGCGACGACCTCGCCCTCCTCTACGACACCGGCATGGGCATCGGCGACCTCGCGGGCGAGGTGCGCGCGCTGACCTCGCTGCCGCTGCTGGTGGTCAACTCCCATCACCACTACGACCACCGGGGCGGCAACGCGTCGCTGGTCGGCGTCGCCCGCGACTTCGCCGTGCACGCCGAGGGAGCGGACGCGCACGGTTCGCCGGCGCCGCGCGAGTGGCTGGAGTCGTACGCGCACATCGCGCGCGGACTGCGGGAGAAGTACCAGGCGCTGCGCGCCCTCGACACCGAGGCGTTCTTCCTCACCGACAGCCGGGTCGAGGTCCGACCGGTGCCCGAGCTGAGGCACTGGCGGATCGAGGCGGTCCGCCCGACCAGGCTGCTGCACGAGGGGGACACGCTCGACCTCGGCGGGCGCCGCCTAAGGGTCCTGCACACCCCGGGCCACTCGCCGGACGGCCTGTGCCTGTGGGAGGCGGACAGCGGGTTGCTGCTCGCCGGGGACACCCTCATCAGCGGCACGTTCTTCGCCCATGTACCCGGCGCCGACGTGCCCGCCTTCGCCGACTCCACCCGCCGACTCGCCGAGTTGCCGGTCGGCACCGCGCTGCTGGGTCACAACCTCCGCCACCGGGAGTCGGCCGGCTTCGTGGCCGATGTGGCGGAGGCGTTCGCGGCGGTGCGGGACGGCCGCACCCGCCCGGTGGTCGCCACCGACATGTTCGGAACGGCGGCCTGGCGCCACGACTTCGACGGTTTCGCGGTGCTCACCGCGGTTCGGGCGACCACCCAGGAAGGACCGGGAGGAGCGGGCCGATGACCACGATGCTGCTGCGCGGGGCCCTGCTGCCCGACGGCTCCCCCCGCGACCTGCTCCTCGGGGGCGGCCGGGTGATCCGCGTCGCGCCGCCGGGGACGCTGCCCGCCGGGCCGGCCGAGACCGACCTGACCGGCTGTCTGCTGCTGCCCGCCCCGGCCGAGCCACACGCCCACCTGGACAAGGCCCACACCTGGGACCTGGCCGGTGCCCCGCCCTGCGACCTGCCGTCGGCCGTCGGAGCCTGGCGGGACTACGCGGAGGGGGTCACCGAGGAGGACGTGGTGTCGCGCGCCCGTCGGGCCCTGGACGAGTTGACCATGAACGGGGTGACCGCGGTGCGCACCCACGTGGACGTCCTGCCCGGCGACGACCCGCTGCGTGGGCTGCGGGCGATGCTGCGGCTGCGCGAGGCGGTGCGCGGCAGGACCGAGTTGCAGGTCGTGGTGCTGCACCTGGACGCGCCGGACGCCGTGCTGCGCGAGGCCTTCACGCTGGGGGCCGACGTGCTGGGCGGCTGCCCGCACCTGGCGGCCGACCCGGAGGCGGCCGTCGCGCGCGCGGTGCGGCTCGCCGGTGAGTTCGGCGTCGGCATCGACCTGCACGCGGACGAGAACCTGGATCCGGCCTCCGGGGATCTGCGGCTGCTCGCGGCGGCGGTGGGGCGCGGCGGATTCGCGCGGCCGGTGACCGCGAGCCACTGCGTCAGCCTGGGCGCGATGCCGGACGAGGAGGCCGCGCGGTTGGCCAAGGACGTCGCGCTGGCGGGCATCGGGGTGGTGACGCTGCCGCTGACGAATCTGTACCTCCAGGGACGCGACCACCCCGCGCCCGTTCCGCGCGGGCTGACGGCCGTACGCACTCTGCTGGAGGCCGGCGTCACGCTGGCCGCCGGTGGCGACAACGTACGCGATCCGTTCAATCCGGTGGGGCGCGCCGATCCGCTGGAGACCGCCGCGTTGCTGGTGGCGGCCGGGCACCTGACGCCGTCCGAGGCGGTGCACGCGGTGACCGCCGGGGCCCGTGCCGTGCTGGGGCTGCCGCCGGCCGGCCCGTTCGAGGGGGCCGTCGCCGATCTGCTGGCCGTGCGCGCCGGTTCGCTCTCGGAGGCACTGGGCGCGGCCTGTCCCGATCGTGTGGTGTTCCGGGCGGGGCGGATCGTCAGCCGTACCACGGTGGTTCGTGAGCTGGTCTGAAAGCCGGGGATCGACACCGCGGCGAAACTGCCGAGAAACAATCAATGTTCATGATATCAACATTCGGCGTTCCGGCCGAAACCGAGACGAGAGGAGGAAGTGGAGACATGTCCGTCATGGTGGAAACGGCGCTGCGCTTCAAGGGCGTCGACAAGCGGTTCCCCAACGGCACTCTGGCTCTCACGGACGTCAACCTGTCCGTCGCGGCAGGTGAGTTCGTCTCCGTGGTCGGCCCCTCCGGCTGCGGCAAGTCCACCCTGCTGCGGCTGGCCTCTGGCCTGGACTCCCCGACCGCGGGCACCGTGCACGCCCGCGCCGACTCGGTGGGCTTCGTCTTCCAGGACGCCACCCTGCTGCCCTGGCGCAGCGTGCTGGCCAATGTGGAGCTCCCCGCCGAACTCGCCGGCACGCCCAAGCCCGAGCGCCGGGAGCGCGCACGGGAGGTCCTGGCACTGGTCGGCCTCGGCGGCTTCGAGAAGCAGCTCCCCGGCCAGCTCTCCGGCGGCATGAGGATGCGCGTCTCGCTCGCCCGGGCGCTGATGACACGGCCATCGCTGTTCCTGTTCGACGAACCGTTCGGCGCCCTCGACGAGATCACCCGACTGCGGATGCAGGAGGAGCTTCAGCGGATTCTCTCGGAGCAGGGATTCTCCGCCCTGTTCATCACCCACTCCGTGCCCGAGGCGGTCTACCTCTCCAACCGGGTCGTCGTGATGTCCGCTCGCCCCGGCCGCGTCACCGCCTCGTTCGACGTGCCCTTCCCCCATCCCCGCCCCGCCGACCTGCGATACGAGCCGGCCTTCGCCGCCATCGCCGGCGAGGTCTCCACCGCCCTGCGAGGAGGTGCCAGGTGAGCGTCCAGAGCGTCGGCCCCACGGTGGCCGTGCCCGAGGCCCACGACCTTCCCGCGGCCTCGGCGGCTCCCGCCCCGCGCCGCGGGCGCCGAGGGTGGGCCACGCCGCTGGCGCCGCTCGGCTCGCTGCTGGTGGCGCTGGGGGTCTGGTACCTCATCAGCTACGTCGTCCTGCGACCCGAGCGCCGCTTCCTCGTCCCCCCGCCGCACCAGGTGCTGAGCGTGAGCTTCCTGGACTGGTCCCACCTGGAACCGATGCTGTCCGCCCTGGCGCTGACCGCGCGGGTCTCGCTCACCGGACTCCTCCTGGCCTCCGTGCTCGGCGTCGGCGCGGCCGTCCTGATGAGCAGGGCCCGCCTGCTGGAACGCGCGCTGTATCCGTACGCGGTCATCCTGCAGACCATGCCGATCCTCGCCATCGTGCCGCTGATCGGCCTGTGGTTCGGGTTCGGCTACACCAGCAGGACCGTGGTCTGCGTGATCATCGCGCTCTTTCCCATGATCGCCAACACGCTGTTCGGGCTGCAGTCCGTGGACCGCGCCCACCACGACCTGTTCACGCTGCAGCAGGCGAGCCGCTGGGACCGGCTGCGCAAGCTGGAACTCCCCGCCGCGCTTCCCGCGATCTTCACCGGACTGCGCACGTCGGCGGGGTTGTCGGTGATCGGCGCCATCGTCGGCGACATGTTCTTCAAGCAGGGCAGCCCCGGCATCGGCACCCTGCTCGACGTCTACCGGGCCCGGCTCCAGTCCGAGGACCTGTTCGCCGCCATCATCCTGGCCTCGCTGTTCGGCGTCGCCGTCTTCGCCCTCTTCACCTTCCTCAACCGGCTGGCGATCGGCTCCTGGCACGGCTCCGCCACCGACCGCTGACGCCCCCGCAGCCGCACACCGGCCCTCTCGTCCCGCCGCGTTTCCCCGGAGTTCCCCATGCCCTTGACCAGACGCACCCGCACGACGACCCTTTTCTCCGCCTTCTCCGTGTTCGCCCTGTTCGCTGTCTCGGCCTGCGGCGACGGCGCGCAGTCCGCCGCCTCTGGCGAAGCCATCGAGTCCGCCCCGCCGGAGCTTCGCCTCGACGGCGTCTGCCCGGACACCGTCGTCCTGCAGACCGACTGGGAACCCGAGGCCGAGCACGGCCCGCTGTACAACCTGCTGGGTCCCGGCTACCGCATCGACTCCGACCAGAAGCGCGTCACAGGACCCCTGGTGATCGACGGTCAGGACACTGGCGTCGAGGTGGAGGTCCGGGCCGGCGGAGCGGCCATCGGCTACCAGAGCGTCGCCTCGCAGATGTACGTCGACGAGAGCATCACCCTCGGCACCGTCACCACCGACGGCGCGATCACCGCCGCCGCCGACCAGCCCGTGACCGCCGTCATGGCGCTGATGAGGAAGAGCCCGATCATGCTGATGTGGGACCCGGAGACCCACCCCGACTGGGAGACGATCGCCGACATCGGCGAGACCGACGAGAAGGTCGTCTACGTCGCCGGCAACACCTACGCCTCGATGCTGGTGGCGGACGGCCTGATCCAGGAGAGCCAGCTCGACGCCAGTTACGACGGCTCGCCCTCCCGGTTCGTCTCCGACCCCGGCATCGCGCAGCAGGGCTTCGCCACCGCCGAGCCGTACGTCTACGAGCACGAGGTCGGCGCCTGGAACAAGCCGGTCGAGTACCAGCTCCTGGCGGACGTCGGCTACACCGTCTACCCGCAGGCGCTCTCGGCCAGGACCGGAGCGCTGGAGGAGCTGAGTCCCTGCCTGGAGCGGCTGGTGCCCGTCCTCCAGCGCTCCGCCGCCGACTTCGCCGCCGATCCGGGACCGGCCGTCGACCTGATCTCCGAGCTCGTCACGGAGTACAACACCGGCTGGGTCTACTCCCAGGAGACCGGGGCGTTCGCCGCCGAGGAGATGGTGGACCTCGGCATCCTCGCCAACGAGGCCGACGGCAGCATCGGGGGCTTCGACATGGAGCGCGTCGAGCGGATCCGCCAGGACTTCACGCCGCTGGTCACCGAGAGCGGGGCCACCGTCCCCGACGACCTGACCGCGGAAGACCTCGCCACCAACCAGTTCATCGACCCCACGATCGGTATGGAGTAATGGTCGCCGACCCCAAGCCCGCCACCCTGTCGGCCGACGAGGTACGCCGCCTCACCGAACTCGTCGCCGACGAACGGCGGGTCCCCACCGCGTCCGCCGGCACCCGCACGCCGAACATCGAGGACTTCTGCCGCGACGCGGCCCTGCTCCTCGGGGCCGACGCCGTGATCCGCGACGAGAAAGCACTGGACAAGGCGTCCACCGACTGGGCCCACATGTCCCCGATCCTCGCCGCCAGGCTGCCCGCCGGCCGCGCCGAGGTGGTGCTCCGCCCCTCCCGACACGAGCTCGTCCCCGCCGTCGTCGCCCTCGCCCACCGCCTCCGGATCCCGGTCACCCCGCGCGGCAAGGGCACCGGCAACTACGGGCAGGCCATCCCGCTGCGCGGCGGTGCCGTGCTGGACCTGACCGCCTGCGACCGCGTCCTGGACGCGGGAGACGGCTGGATCCGCGCCGAGGCGGGCGCCAAGATGTCGGACCTGGAGTCCCACGCCCGCTCGCTCGGCCAAGAGCTGTGGATGTTCCCCTCCACCTTCGGCACCACGCTCGGCGGCTTCCTCGCCGGCGGCAACGGCGGCACGGGATCCCTGTCCAACGGCACCAACGGCGACGGCTTCGTCAGGGAGTTGACCGTGGTGCCCTGCACCGCCGAGGCCGAGCCGTTCACCGTGCGGAACGAGGACGCCCTGCCGTACATCCACGCCTACGGCACCACCGGCATCATCGCCACGGCCACCGTGGGCCTCCAGCGGGCCCGTGCCTGGACCGGCCTCTTCGCCGCGTTCGACGCCTGGGAGTCCGCGACCGCGGCCCTCGCCGCCCTGGTACGACTCGAACCGGCGCCACGCCTGGTCTCCATGGACGAGCCGGGTCTCGTGCGCACCTTCGCCCCCGACCCGGCGCTCGACCCGGAGGCCCTGAGCCTGCGGACCATCGTCGAGGAACACGCCGGGCCCGAGGCGCGCGCCCTGATCGAACGCCACGGCGGGCGCGTCCTGGAGACCCGCCCGGCCCCGCACGGCCCCGCCCTCGTCAGCTCGCTCTCCTTCAACCACCCGACGTACCACCTGATGAAGGCGGAGGAGGGCTGGTTCCACCTGGAGATCAGCGGCGACGTGCTGCTGGGCGACCCGTCCGCCGTCAAGGCGGTCTACCCGGACACCGTGCTCCACCTCGAAGGCATGCGCGCCGGCCCCGTCGGCATGCTCATGGCCCGCTACGAGGACCCGGACACCGTCTACCGGGGCATCGAGGCACTGAACGCTCTCGGCGTCGGCGTGCACGACGTGCACCAGTGGTACGTCGACCGGCGGGTGGACCTGGTGCGCGCCACGGCCCGCACCACGGATCCGCTCGGCCTGATCAACCCCGGCCACCTCCTCAGCGCCTGAAAGGGAACCAGCCTTGGCCCTCACCCGCTTCACCGACCTCACCGCCCCCGAGGTGGCCGGGCTGAACGCCGACACCGTCGCCCTGCTGCCGGTCGGTGCCATCGAACAGCACGGTCCCCATCTCCCCGTGGCGACCGACTACATCGTGGCGGAGGCGGTCGCCGAGGGCGCCGCCCTCGCCGCCGCCGACACCTGCGACATCACCCTGCTGCCGGGGCTCGCCTACACCAAGTCCGACGAGCACGCCTGGTCGCCCGGCACCCTGTGGCTGAGCGCCGGCACCCTGCTCGCGGTGCTGGACGACATCGGCCGCTCGCTGGCCGCCGGCCCCGTGCGTCGGATCGCGTTCCTCAACGCGCACGGCGGCAACAGCGCGCTGCTCGCCGTCGCCCTGCGTGAACTGCGCACCAGGCACGGCCTGACCACGTTCCTGCTGCACGCCTCCCTGCCCGCCGACCAGGGCGGGACCTCACCCGCGACCGAGCACGGCATGGGCGTGCACGGCGGCCACAACGAGACCTCGGCCCTGCTCCACCTGCGGCCCGACCTGGTCCACATGGACCTCGCCCGCCGCAGCGTCCCCGAGCACCTGACCGGCTACGAGTACGTCGGCTTCGGCAAGCCGGTCGCGTTCGGCTGGACCAGCGACGACTTCGCCACCGGCACCGGCCTCGTCGGCGACCCCACGGGCGCCACCCCGGAACTCGGCCGCAAGCTCGTCGACGCCGCCGTGGCCCGCTGCGCCGCCGCGCTGCGCGAGTGCGCCCGCTTCCTTCCCGCGCCCCGCCCGACCCCCTAGGGAGACCGCCATGACCACTCCCCCGCTGCTCAAGCCGCTGAACGAGATCACCGCCCACCACATCACCGCCGGCGACACGGTCAAACTCGCCGTCCTCACCGGCCCCGGCGACGGCTCGCCGACCACCGTCGTCTTCGAGGTGTGGGAGCCCGGCGGCGCCCAGCCGTTCAACGCGCACACCGACTCGGTCGAGACGTTCGTGGTCCTGTCCGGGCACGGGCGCGCCGAGAGCGACGAGCACACCCGTGACCTGGTCCCCGGCGACGTCCTGGTCCTGCCCGCCGGATCCCGGCACCGGATCACCAACACCTCCGCCACCGAGCGGCTCTACACGCTCACCGTCATGTCCCCCGACGAGGGCTTCGCCACGTTGATCGAGAGCGGCCCGGCGACCGCCCTCGACGAGGACGACCTGGCCGTGCTCCGGGCCCGGTGAGCGCCACCGTGACAGACCCGGACACGGACCCGGCCGACGGCCCCCTCGGCGCCTTCTGGTCGTACGAGCGGGCCCTGGCCGCCGACGACGTCGCGGCCCTGGACCACTGGTTCCTCGACGCCGCCGACACGCTGCGCGCCGAGGGCACCACGGTCCTGACCGGCCACCAGGCCATCGCGGACTTCCGACGCGGTCGCGCCGGTGCTCCCGCCCGCGTGGTGGAGCGCGTGCACACGACGCCGATCTGCCCGGACGCCACCGTGGTGATCGCCGAAACCCGCCGCGCCGACGGCTCCCGAGGGCTGCAGACCCAGGTGTGGCAGCGGACGGACGCCGGCTGGCGGGTCCGGGCCGCCCACGTCAGCGCCGTCCCGCGGCCCGTCCCGGAACCAGGGCCCGACCCGGCCGTCTGGCGCGTCAGCGGCCGCCCCCTCGCCGCTGGCGCGCCGGAAGGACCGCTGTCGGGGGTCGACGTCGCCGTCAAGGACCTCTTCGCCGTGGCCGGCCACCCCATCGGCGCCGGCAACCCCCGGTGGCTCGCGGAAGCCGTCACCGAGGACCGTCATGCGGACGCCGTACAGGCCCTGCTGAACGCGGGGGCCGAGCTGGCCGGCATCGCCCACACCGACGAACTCGCCTTCGGCCTCGCCGGGACGAACGCCCACTACGGCACCCCCGCCAACCCGGCCGCCCCGGGCCGGATCACCGGCGGTTCGAGCAGCGGCCCGGCCGCGGCCGTGGCCCGCGGCTGGGCCGCCCTGGGCCTGGCCACCGACACCGCGGGCTCCATCCGGGTGCCCGCCTCGTACTGCGGGCTCTACGGCTGGCGGCCCACGCACGGTGCCGTGCCGACCCGCGGACTCCTCCCGCTGGCCCCCGCCTTCGACACCGCGGGACTGCTGGCCCGCGACGCGGACGTGCTGCGCACCGCCGCCGGAACGCTGCTGCCGGACCGCGGGGACGCCCCCGTGCCCATCCGCGTGCTGGCGGTCGACGACCGCCTCACGGCGCTGACCGAGCCCGGGGTCCGCACCGCCCTCGAGGCGGCCTGCCGCGCCCTCGCCCTGCGGACCGGCCTCCCCCTGACCCGCCTCGCCGTACCGGGCACCGAACGGCTCGACGCCTGGTTCCGCGCCTTCCGAACCGTCCAGGCCGCCCAGGCATGGGAACACCACGGTGCCTGGATCGACCGCCACGCCGGGGCGCTGGCCCCGGACGTCGCCGCCCGCTTCGCCGCCGGGAGGGACGTGACACCCGCCCAGCTCACCGCCGCAGAACGGGAGTTGGCCGACGCCGGGTCCCTGATCACCTCCGCGCTCCCGCCAGGCACGGCGCTGCTGCTCCCCGCCACCAGCGGCCCCGCACCCCGCGTCGGAGCCGCGCCGGCAGACGTGGAAGCCGTGCGCGCCGCCACCCTGCGTCTCACCCACCTGGCCTCGCTCGCCGGACTGCCCGCGGTCGTTTCCCCGCTGCTCGCCGTCCGCGGCCTGCCCGTGGGTCTCTGCGCCCTCGGCCGGCCGGGCGCCGACCTGTCCCTGCTCGACCTGGCCGCCCAGGCCGCCCGCCCGGAAGGACTCCCGAGGTGCCCGACGGCCTGATAGGTCCCAACCGCCGCAACGCGTGGACAGCGGGGCCCGGCGGAGTCAGCCTGGTGCGCCCCGCCCGCGCCCCGCGCACCGCCACCGTCGAGGCGCTCCCACAGCCCGTGACCCTGGACCTCGCGGCGACGGCGCTGATCGTCGTCGACATGCAGAACGACTTCTGCGCCGCCGACGGCTGGCTCGCGTCCATCGGCGTCGACATCACCCCGGCCCGCTCGCCCATCCCGGTCCTCGCCGGCCTGCTGCCGAGGCTGCGCACCGCCGGCGTCCCCGTGGTCTGGCTCAACTGGGGCAACCGCCCCGACCGCGCCAACCTCCCGCCCGGCGTCCTCCACGTCTACGACGCCGACGGCACCGGCGGCGGCATCGGCGCGGCCCTCCCCCACGGCCGGGGGCCCGTCCTGGAACGGGGCAGCCCCTCCGCCGCCGTCGTCGACGAACTCGAACCCGCGGCCGACGACGTGCACATCGCCAAGTACCGGATGAGCGGCTTCCAGGACACCGAACTCGACAGCGTGCTGCGCAACCTGCGCGTCGACACCCTGCTCTTCGCCGGGGTCAACGCCGACCAGTGCGTCCTGGCGACCCTGATGGACGCCGCCAACCTCGGCTACGACGTCCTGGTGCTCCAGGACGCCGTCGCCACCACCTCCCCGCCGTTCTGCATGGACGCCACCCTCTACAACGTCCGCCAGTGCTTCGGCTTCACGCTCACCAGCACCGCCCTGGCGGAGGCACTGTGACGGTCCTGCTGCAACCCGGGGCCGGACCCGTCGACGGGGCTCACTACCTGCCGGCAGAGCCGGAGCTGGTGCACTGGGGTCTGCTGCCCAACGCCCGGTCGGCGCCGGCCCTGACCGTCCGCTCAGGGGAGACCGTCACCCTCGACACGATCAGCCACGAGGGGATACTCCCCGACCAGGGGCGCGACCCGGCCGCCTTCTTCGGCGCCGCCGGCATACCGGCCACGGCGCTCCTGGCCGACGCCGTCGCGCTGGCCGCCTCGCCCCGGGAACACGACGCCGCGACCCGGGGTCCTCATGTGGTGACCGGACCGGTCGCGGTACACGGCGCACGCCCCGGCGACGTCCTGGAGGCCGAGGTGCTGAGCCTGCGCCGCCGAGCCCCCTACGGGGTGATCAGCAACCGGCACGGCAGGGGCGCGCTGCCGACGGAGTACCCGGAACCACCCGCCGCCGTGCACAGCCTGGTCGCCACCGTCGGCGACGACGGCCGCGGCCGGCTGGCCGTCGGCGACGGCCGCCACCTGTCGTTCCGGCTGCGCCCGTTCCTCGGCATCATGGGCGTCGCCCCCGCCACCGAGGCCGACGTGCACTCCGTGCCGCCGGGCCGGCACGGCGGCAACCTCGACGTCCGCCACCTCCTCGCGGGCAGCCGCCTGTTCCTGCCCGTCCAGGTCCCCGACGCCCTCTTCTACGCGGGCGACCCCCACTTCGCCCAGGGCGACGGGGAGGTGGCGCTCACCGCCTTCGAGGCACCGCTCCGCGCCACGCTGCGCCTGACCCTGCACAGCGGACCTGACGCGCGCGCCCTGGCCGCGCGCCTGCGGGCGCCCTATGCCGAGACGGCGGACGAGGTCATCGTCCTCGGCCTGGACGCCGATCTCGACGAGGCGGTGCGGCACGCGGTCCGCGACGCCCTCGCGCTGCTCGACCACCGCCACGACATCCCGGGCCCGGTGGGTCTCGCCTACCTCAGCGCAGCCGGCGACTTCCAGATCTCCCAGGTGGTCGACGGGGTGAAAGGGGTACACGGCCGTCTGGCCAAGGCGGATCTGCCGGCGCCCCGGGCCGACGCCGCGGCCGAGGGGCGGTGAACCGACGATGCGCCCCGAGATCCACCTCCGGCTGCTGCTCGCCCTGACCTTCGCCACCGGAGTCGTGGACGCCGTCAGCTACCTGTCCCTCGACGGCGTCTTCGCCGGGAACATGACCGGCAACGTGATCATCATCGGCGCGGCCGTCACCGGCGCGGACCACCTGCCGACCGTGGGGCCCGGGGTCGCCCTGGCCTGCTTCGTGCTCGGGGCGGCGGCCGGCGGGCGCGTGCTGCGCTCCTCTCCGCCGGGTTGGAACGTCCGGCACACGGCGTTGATCGGCGGCGGTGGACTGGCGACCGCCGGCTCCGGCGTGGCCCTGTTCGCCGGGGGCGACAGTGTGGCCGTCGCGGGGGTCCTGGCCTTCGCGATGGGGACGCAGGCCGCCGCGGCCAGGGAACTCGCGGTCAAGGACGTCACCACGGTCGTGGTCACCTCCACCATGACCGCCTTCGCCGCCGACTCCCCACTCGGGGCCGGCCGAGCCCAGCCGTGGCCACGCCGGGCCGGCGCGATCGCGCTCATGACGGCCGGAGCCGCCGTCGGAGCCGCGCTGATCCGCCTCGCCCCCGGCTGGGCTCTGCTGGTCGCGGCAGCCGCAGCCCTGTCCACGGCCCTCGCCGGGGCACGCGCCACGGCGAAGAGCTCGGATCGCTCCCCGTGACATGGCCGCGGGTACGCCGCCCTTGTCGGCGTCGCCCGGGAACGCGCGCAGCGGAAGGGAGACGAACCCGCCGTCCCTCGTCGAGGACGTAGCCGCTGTGCGACAAGAGGATCGCCGGGCAGAGGCCGCGGCCCGTCCGGCGTCACCGGGCGTTGGTATCCGCCGGTCCTCGTCGGAAGTCCCTCGCAGAGCTGGGCATGGCCGCCGGCACGAGCCTCTCCGTCTCGCTCCCCCGCTTCTACGGCGCGGCATCCGTGGAAGACCTGCTCCACGCCTTCACCAGGAGGGAGAACGCCGGCGGGTCACACCTGCACAGGTCCACGGCCGTGCGCACCGTGCTGCACGAGGCGGAGGCCGGCGACCCCGTCGCGATCGTTCTCGTCGACGAGCAGGCCGAACGCGTGACCCGCTACGTCACCTCGTGCGCGAGGCGGGTCGGCCTGCCGCCCGGCGACGGGTTCACCGTCACTTTGGGCGGCTCGGTGGCCGCGGCCGACACCGTCCTCCGCGCCGCGATCCTGCGAGAACTCGCCGAAGCCCATCCGCGGGCCCGCGCCGTCACGGAGGGCGCGGTGCCGATCCGCGGAGCGGTGCTCGACGCCCTCGCGGAAGGCGGCGTCACTCCCCGGGGCGCTGTGCGCGACGCCGTCACTCGATGGCGGGCCGAGCGCTGAACGGTGATCGCGCGGTTCCCCTGTTCCCGGTGTGCCTCCACCGAGTCGACCCGCCGGTGACCGGACGATGGCACTCGCCACCGGAGCGGCACTCGGTCGAGGACGCTGGTCGGTACGACCTTCGCGTACGACCAGAGATGTACTGCCCGCCCGCCCGCAGTCGGCGATGCACGCGGTGAACGCGACTGTGACGTGACGACCAGCCCTCTCGCCATAAGTAGCCTGCTGGTGTGTCCGGCATCATTCCAGCACCGCAGGTCCGGCGATTTCTCGCCAGGCGACCGCGACCCCTGGTCCTCCTCGACGTCGCGCTCGCCGCCCTGCTGTGCGTCGGTCTGCTCTGGGCCGACGCCCTCAGCGGCGCTCACCGCGCCGTCGACGGCGAGCTCGCGCTGCGGACCGTGGGCATCGCCTTCGCCGCTCTCGCCGTCGCCGCCCGCCGGCTCTGTCCGCGCTTGTCGTTCGCCGTGGCGTCGCTCTGTGCCTTCGTGGTCGCGGCGCTCGGCGGCGCACCGCAGGTCTCGGTCTGCGTCGCCCTCACCGCCTACACCCTCGCGGCGACGGCGGAATACGCGCTCTGGTGGGTTCGCCCCGGCGTCGCCAGCCTGCTGATGGCCACCGGGATCAGCATCGGGCGTGTCTCCTCGAGCTGGGTGGCCGTGCTCGCCGCCAACGTCGCGATCATCTGCCTGGGCTGGTTCGCCGGCCTCGCCGCCCGGGAACACCGGAACAGGATCATCGCCACCGCCGAGCAGGAGGCCGAACGCGAACGTCAGCACGCCGCCCGCATCCGCCAGGCCGCCATCGACGAGCGCCTGGTCATCGCCCGCGAACTGCACGACATCGTCGCGCACTCGATGAGCCTCATCGCGGTGCGCGCCGGCGTCGCGCGCATGGTCATGGACAGCGATCCGGCCCAGGTGGCGGAGACGCTCGGCATCGTCGAGACCACCACCCGCCAGGCCCTCCACGAGATGCGGCTGCTCGTGGAGGTACTGCGCCACGAGCACGCCGTCGACCCCGCGCTCACTCCCACCCCCGGGCTGGCCGACACGGCCGCGCTGGCCGACCAGATCCGCAGTGCCGGCGTCGACCTGCGCCTCGATGTCCGCGGTACGGCCCGCCCGCTCCCCGCCGCGGTGGACCTGTCGGCGTATCGCATCGCCCAGGAGGCCCTCACCAACGTCGTACGCCATGCCGGGCCGACCCGGGCCACCCTCCGCATCGAGTACCGCACCGAGGACGTGGTCATCGAGGTCACCGACAGCGGTCCCTCCGAGCCACACCGCCGGAAGGCCCCCGGGCTCCGTCCCGCCGCCGGGCGTGCCGCCTCGGCCGGTCACGGGCTGATCGGCATGCGCGAGCGAGCGGCCCTGTTCGACGGCCGCCTGCGCGCCGGCCCGCACGGCAAGGGTTTCCGGGTCCAGGCACTGCTGCGTACGGGGGGAATCCAGCCCTCCGACCGCCATGTCGACTGAGTCGACCTTCGCCCGAGTCTCCCTGGTGGCCGCCGCCGGGGCCACCGAGTATCAGACCCGCACGTGGCCGACGAGAGGGGACGACGATCCCGGGTGCCCGGTCAACCGCGTCGGACGGCCGGCGTCCCACCTCGTCGTCTCGTCGTCTCGTCGTCTCGTCGTCTCGTCGACCACGATCAGGCAGGCCGCGCCCCCGGTGCGCGGCCTGGCGGTAGGCCCGCGGCCGGGGGCGCGGCGGATGTGGGGCGGCGTCAGACGCCGTGCTTGTCGGTGAGGACCGGACGCTGGTCATCGGCCGGGGCCGAGGCGTGGGCCCGCCCGCTGGCGGCCAGCAGGTCCGAGGGTCCTTCGACCGAGACGTGGGGCAGGATGCGGTCGAGCCACCCGGGCAGATACCAGTTCCATTTCCCGAACAGCTGCATGGCCGCCGGTACGAGGATCGTGCGTACCACCAGGGCGTCGAGCAGGATGGCCACGGCCACGCCAAGACCGAACTCGGCGATGATGCGCATGCCCATGAACACGAAGGCCGTGAACACGCAGATCATGATGATCGCGACGGCGTTGATGAGCTGGCCTGTCGCGGCCTGGCCGCGCCGGACGGAGAGGTTGTTGTCCCCGGTGTGCAGCCATTCCTCGTGGATGCGGCTGACCAGGAACACCTCGTAGTCCATCGAAAGACCGAACAGGACGGCCAGCATCATCGGTGGCAGGAACGATTCCACCGGCCCGCCCGGGCCCGCGCCCAGGGCGGACGAGCCCCAGCCCCACTGGAAGACCGCGACCACGATGCCGAACCCGGCGCCGGCCGAGAGCAGGTTCATCACCGCCGCGGTGAGCGGGATGAGAATGCTGCGGAACGCGAGCATCAGCAGCAGGCATCCCAGGACGACGACGATGGTGACGAAGAGCGGCATCTTGCCGCTCAGCGCGGCCGCGAAGTCCTTGTGCACGGCGGTCTGCCCGCCGACGTGGACCTCGAGCCCGCCCTCCTCGTGATCGGGTATCACGCCGTCACGCAGCGTGTCGATGAGCTCCGACGTCTGCTCCGACTGCGGGGATTCCGTGGGAATGACCCGCATGGTCTGCACCGTCGCGCCTGGCGTGGCCGGCGGGGTCTGCACGGACGCCACCCCGGGAACGGTCTCGAGCTCCTGCGCCAGCTCGGTGAAGGCGGTCGCGGCCTCCGCGGTCGGGACCTCGGCCACGAGCATCAGCGGGCCGTTGTGGCCGGGGCCGAAGCCGTCGGCGAGCAGGTCGTAAGCCTGACGCGTGGTGGTGTCCTCCGGGTTGTTGCCGGCGTCGGAGGATCCAAGACGCATCGAGAAGAACGGGATCATCAGCACCACCATGAGCACGGTCGCCATGATCGTCAGCGGCACCGGCCGCTTCTGCACGTATCCGGCCCAGCGCTCCCATCCCTTGGAGATCTGAGCCTCCATCGGCCCTTCGTTCCTGAGCTGGGTGCGTTGGCGGCGGCTGAGCACCCGCATTCCGAACAGCGCGAACAGGGCGGGCAGCAGGGTCAAGGCGACCGCGACGGCGAACACCACCATGATCGCCGCCGACAGGCCGATCCCGGACAGGATGCTGAACCCGAGCATGAGGAGGCCGAGCATCGCGACCGCGACCGTACCGCCGGCGAAGATGACCGCCCGGCCGGAGGTGTTCATGGCCCCCACGGTCGCGTCCTCCGGGCTGAGCCCGGCCCGGATGCCGTTGCGGTAGCGGGCGACGACGAACAGCGCGTAGTCGGTGCCGACGCCGAGACCGATGAACGCGGCGATGATCGGGGCGGTGCTGGGGACGCTCATCGCGTGGGTGAGGAGGTCGATCGAGAGAATCGCGCTGCCCAGCGCGAGGACCGAGGCGATGAGCGGGATGGCCATCGCCACGAAGGACCCGAACGCGAACAGCATGACGATCGCCGCGGCCAGGAGGCCGATCAGTTCGCTACTCGATGTCGAGGGCCTGTCCAGCTCCCCCATCACCGCGCCGCCGAACTCCACCCGCAGGGTGTCGCTGCGCAGCTCCGAGCCCAGGTCCACGACCTGCTGGATGTTCTCCGTGTCGAGGCCCTGGCGCTCCTCGGTGAACGTGACCGTCGCGTAGGCGGTCCCACCGTCCTCGCTGACCTGCGCCGCCCCTTCCGGCGCGAACGGGCTGGTCACCCCGCCGACCTGGGGCACCTCGGCCACCCGGGCCAGCATCTGGTCCACCTCGGCCCGGACGGCCGGCTCAGTCACCTTGCCGCTGGTCGCGTCCAGCACGATGGTGCCCGAGTCGCCTGAGGTGCGCTCGAACTGTGACGACAGCAGCTCCCCGGCCGTGGTCGACTCGGTGCCGGGCAGGGAGTACTCCTCCGAGAAGGAGGCGCCACCCGCGGCGGTCACGCCGCCCGCCAGGATCGCGAGGAGCAGCAACCACCCGCCGACGACGATGAACCGGTGCCGGAAGCACCACCGCGCGATCCCGCTCATCGGCTCCCGCCAGGGAGCCCGGTCTGATGATTGTCGAAATGGTGCACAACTCTGCCTTCGTGACGTAGGTCGGGCTCAGCGCATTGCCGCGCTGGCTGGTCCGCGCAGCCTTGTCCCACGGACCTCTCCCGCGGCTCAAAGCCTGCCTCCGCGGAGGCCCCGGCGTCGTCAGGCCGCGGTCCGGTACCGGCGTCCGGCCAGGGGGGTACTGGCCGTCGGCATACAGTCCTGGATGTACGCGCGGGTGCGACCGTGACCCGACGGCCGCTCACCGCCGGGCGGACGCCCCGCGGGTCGGCGGGCACGGCCGGGCGTACGGCCTTGTATGTTGGCTACTCGCAGTGCGCTGACCACTGCCTGCGGTGCCCAGATCGACGTCCGCGTTCGGAGGCCGGCGATGACGATTCGGGTGGTCATAGCCGACGACCACATCCTCGTACGAGCCGGCTTCAGCGTGCTCGTGAACGCCGCGCCGGACATGGAGGTCGTCGCCGAGACCAGCACCGGCCGCGACACCGTGGCAGCCGGCCGCCGGCACCTTCCCGACATCATCCTGATGGACGTACGGATGCCTGACATGGACGGCATCGAGGCCACCCGGCAGCTACTCGGCGACCCGGCCACCGAGGCCATCCGGATCGTCATCCTCACCACCTTCGACCTTGACGAGTACGTGTTCGCCGCCCTCAAGGCCGGCGCCAGCGGCTTCCTCCTCAAGGACACCCCGCCCGAGACGCTGCTCGCGGGAATCCGCACCGTCGCCGCCGGCGACGCTCTCCTCGCGCCGAGCGTGACCCGGCGTCTCATTCGTGACTTCGTCAACCGCAACGCCCTCGGCTCCGGCGTCTCGTCCACCCTGCTCGACCCGCTCACGGAGCGCGAGAGAGAGGTCCTCGTCCACGTGGCCGCAGGACATTCGAACACCGACATCAGCGCCCAGCTCAACATCAGCGTTGCCACCGTCAAGACCCACGTCAGCCGCCTGTTCAGCAAGCTGCAGGCGAACGACCGCGCCCAGCTCGTCGTGATCGCCTACGAGACCGGCCTCGTCGAGCAGGCCCGGCGGCGATAGGCCGGCCGCGGGCGAGGGGCAGCGCGTTGCGTGCCGGTGGCGGCAGCAGACCGGTGTTACGGTCCGGCGCGGGAAAGCTTGATCGTACGGTCCACGATGAATCCGAGCGCGGACAGCGAATCGAGGTCGTCCAGGCTGTCCTGGAAGACCACCACGAACTGCTGCGCGGGATCCGAACTCTCGACCACCGCGCCCTCGGAAAGCACCGGGATTCCGGTCTTCAGCTTCTCGCGGCCGATCTTGGAGTCGAGCACCCCGAAATCCCGTGGCGGGAGGCCTGGCCGCCGGGTGAAGTCCAGATACGAGGGGTCGTCACCAACGCTCGCGGACGTGGCGAGGAGCGCGTGCATGAGGTTCGAACTGACGGGATCCACGAGGGTGCGGCGGACGATGTGCGCGTAGGGGTTCGCCATGTCGAAGCAGGTCGACGCCTGCGCGACCATACCGTCGTTCACGCTCGGGATGCGAACGGCGGTCAGCGCACCTGTGAAGGTTCCGGCCAACCAGATCCCCGTGGCGGCCGGCGGGAAGAAGAAGCCGCCGGCTTTGAGCGCTCCGTTGATCCAGCTGTAGCCGAGCGCCTGGATGACCGCGGACGCGGTGTCGTTCGCCCCTCTGACGATCATCCTGTTCAGGTTGTCCTGGAAGCCGGGCTGGAACGAACAGACCAGTGCGCCGAATACGGGAGCCGTGGCGAAGATCTGCTCGTACTTCGGCAACCGCTGCGCCCGGGTGAGGCCCGGTGCCGCGGCGATGGCTGGCACCGACGCGTCGATCACCGGATCGAACTCGCTCCGCAACCGCGTGAACAGCTCCCCCGGCGTCGTCACCTCTCCGGCCACCGCGTTGACGCTCCGCAGGAGTTCGAACGCCGCGTACAGCGCGCCGACCTTGGCCAGGCTGGCGGTGAAACAGCTGTCTCCGAACCGCAGCCCGGCGTGCCGGAAGTCCGGCCCGTCCGGCGTCTGGTCGACCGCCACGAAGGACATCGCCGCCCGGAAGGGGCGGGCCAGCCCGGGAAACTGCGTCAGTGCCTCGCTCACAGCGGTGTCGAGTGCCGTCTGCAGCACGGGGTCGTCACCCAGCAGCGTGGGGTACGGCGCGGGAAAAGGGTCCACCCGGTCAGCATCAGCCTCGCCGCCGCGGGCCGCGCGCGGATGGGGCCGGACGGGTGAGGCGGGGACAAGTCGACATCATGCCCGTGCCGCCTCGTTCAGTCATCGAGGCCACCTACGCTGCATCGCTCCTACGGATCGCCCTGGCCGCCATGTCGCCATGCCAGACCTCCTGACGAGCAAACGCGGTTCGCATCCGTGCGCCTTGACTGGGAGGATGACGGTCCCGCCGAGGTCGAGAGGCCATCCGGATGCACTCGCCCGCCGACTACCTCGAACTGGCACACGCCGCGAACGATGGTTCCGTCCTTCGCCAACTCGCGTGATGCCCATACCCGTTCGTCTGGCGTGCGATGGCCGCCAATCCCCTCCGTGAGCTTCTCCGCCGCGGCGTTGAGAACAGCCAACAGCACGGCGCGGTCGGCCTGTGGATGCCGAGCGAGGAGGTGGAGAAGCTCGTTGTCGCTCCACGCCGTGCTATGGGCCGCGCACAGTTCCAGGAGGACAAGGGCCGGGGTGTCCTTCCCGGCGCGTCCGCGCGGCTGCGTCGAGGGCTGGCCCATCGCCTGACCGCTCGGCCATGAGACGAGGAACAACCGATCCCCCACGCTCGCCGGCCGCCCGCACCGACCGAGAGGGGAGAGGCGTGAGCCGACCGTTGCGCCCAGGTGCGATGAGTTTCGTCATGGGTCCTCGTCTGTATCCACAACAGGCAACCGCACTAGAGGAGCGCATCATGACCGCTGTCTACACCTGGGACGTCTTCTCCACCCTCGACGGCTTCGGCTCCTACGGTCCCGACGGTGACTGGGGCGGCTACTGGGGAAAGCAGGGTCCTGAGTTCCTCGACAACCGCCTTGCCGTGATCAGCGAGGAGCAGCGGATGGTGCTGGGGGCCAACACCTTTCGGCAGTTCCTGGAGCTGCTGGGGCCGATCCCGGAGTCCGACCTCGACCCGGTGAACTCCCGGATGCGAAGCATGCCGACAACGGTGGTCTCGACGACGCTCGCAGGCCCCCTCGCATGGCCGAACGCGACCGTCGTGGCCGGCGACGCCGTCGATGTCGTCGCCCGGCTCAAGGAGGAGTCCGCGGTGCCGTTGCGCTCGCACGGCAGCCTGTCGCTCAACCGGGCGTTGATGGCCGCAGGTCTCGTCGACCGCGTCCAGGTGACGCTCTTCCCGGTGATCAGCGGTCAGACGGGGACCGACCCGATCTTCGAGGGGGCGGCCGACTTCGACCTCGAACTGATCGAGCACCGGACCTTCGACGGCCGGACCCAGGAGCTCGTCTACCGGCCCACCCCGCACCACTGAGCGCGTCCACGCACCACACCAGGTCCGGCAGCCGAACCTGCCCCGGAGGCTCTCCCGCGCCGACTGGACGAGGAGGTCCTCGTCGTCCGGGGTGAGAGGCGTGGGGCGGCCTCCCGCCCACTGAGGGTCCAGGCCCGGGGCCGGCTCTTCGATCGCGCCGCGGCGTGTTCGGCCGCGGCGCGATCAAGGGGTCGGTGGGAGAGCCGGCGGGGCTCAGCCCTTGAAGACGATCTCGGCCTGATCGCGCTTGGTGGTGTGCAGTTCCCAGTAGACGGGGGCGATGTCCTCGGGCTGGCTCACCGGCTGGCCGGGGATGACGGAGACGGCGATCGACACGTCGATGCCGATGTGGGCGGCCTGGACGCCGGTGCCGTCCAGTTCCTTGTGCAGGTTGACCGCCCAGTTGCGCAGGGCAGCCGCGGCGGCGTTGACGTTGCCGACCTGTGGCACGGGGTCGAGGGAGCCGGCGCCGGTGGTGTAGAGCAGGGTGCCCGTGCCGGCCTCGTGCATCGCCGGCAGCACCGCCCTGGTGGCGGTCATGGCTCCGTACAGCTGGAACTCGATCTCGTGCTGCACGTGGGCCGGGTCGCTCTCGGCCGGCGTGGTCAGAACGGTGGAGTCGAAGGTTCCCAGTGGGGAGTACTCCAGGACGTCGATGCCGCCGAAGCGGGTGGCGGCATCCCCGATGGCCTGGGTGAGGGCGTCGCGGTCGAGCACGTCCGCGGGGAACGCGGCGGCGTTGACACCCTCGGCGCCGAGCTTGCCGACGAGGTCGTCCAGCTTGGCGCGGTTGCGGGAGATCAGGGCGACATCCAGGCCCTGGGAGCCGAAGATGCGGGCGATGGCCAGACCCAGCTGGGGGCCGGCTCCGACGATGGCGATGCTGGTCACAGTGATCCTTTTCTGATTGCTCGTGGGGATCGGGAGCGTTCCTGTCGCTACTGAGCCGAGCCGTCGCACCCGAGACGGATAGGTCTATCCGTTTCAGAATCGGATAGGGCTATCCGATTCATGGCCGTCACGGTACCACTAAAAACGGATAGGGCAATCCGATTGCTAGGCTGACCGGTATGACCCCTGGTTCTCGACACCGCGACAGCTCTGCCTCCCCGCCGCGGCGCAGCGATGCCGAGCGCAACCGGGCGCGGATCATCGCCGCCGGGCGCAGGGTGTTGGGGCGTGACGGCCTGGATGCCTCGATGGCGTCCGTGGCCCGGGAGGCGGGGGTGGGGATCGCGACCATCCTGCGGCATTTCCCGGCCAAGGAGGACCTGGTCGCCGCGGTCTTCGCCGACCGCATGGACGCGTATGCCGACGCCGTCACCGACGCCCTCGACGACCCTGACCCCTGGCACGGGTTCGTCGGCTACATCGAGACGGCCTGCGCCATGCAGGCCGCGGACCAGGGCTTCGCCGACGTGCTGACCATGACCTTCCCCGGCGCCAAGGCCCTGGAGAAGCGCCGTGCCGAGGCGTACGAGGCCATGGTGCGGCTCATCGACCGAGCCAAGGCCACCGGCCGCCTGCGCGAGGACTTCGACCCCTCGGACCTCGTACTGATCCACATGGCCAACGCCGGAGTCGTCAACGCCACGGGACAGGCCGCCCCCGACGCCTGGCGCCGCGTCGTCGCCCTGTTCATCCAGTGCTTCGAGGCCCCCGCCCGCGGCCCGCTTCCCGCCTCGCCCGACCACGACGCCCTCTACCAGGCCATGCTCCGCGCCAGCCCGGCGGGCACCATCACGCCGGAGCCGGCCAGGGACAGCTGACCCGTCACCGGTCTCCGCACACCGGGACCGGACGGCATGTGCGCGGTGGCCGCGCGAACCCGGTCATGTGCCGTGCCGGAGTACTCCCCGGCCTCACACGCCGGGGCCCGGCCTCACCATGCCCCACCCCCTCCGAGTCGACGGCGGAGAACCCACAGCCGCACCTCGAGTACGTCTTCTACGGCGGCGGCTCGGTGGACCCCGTCCCGATGCTGGGCAACGTCAACCCGGCCGGCGCCGCCCCGCGCGACTGGGCCATCAACCTGAACAAGGAGCTCGCCGACAGCGGCGTCCACGCCGCCCACGTAGCGATCAACGTCTGGATCGGCGACGGGGCCTGCCCATGCGGCCCGACGAGCCGGGAACCCCGCTGTCGTCTCCGGCCGCGTCCTTGACGGCCACGGCCCGAGACCACCCGAGCACTCGCACGGATGCCGGGAGCGCGACCTCACTTCAGGCCGGTGTTGACGATGCCCTGGACGAACTGGCGCTGGCAGAGCAGGAAGATGACCAGCACCGGCAGGGTGGTGAGGGTGGCCATGGCCATGATGGGGCCCCAGGGGGCGGCGAAGGACTCGCTGCCCTGGAGGCCGGCCAGGCCGACCGGCAGGGTGAGGTTGTCCTCGCCCTGGAGGACGATGAGCGGCCACAGGAACTCGTTCCACCGGGCCATGAAGGCCAGCACGGTGAGCACGCCGATCAGCGGACCGCTCAGCGGCAGCACCACCCGCAGGAAGATCCGCAGTTCGCCGGCGCCGTCGATGCGCGCCGCCTCCAGCAGCTCGGTGGGGATGTTGAGCATGAACTGGCGGGCGATGAAGACCGCCGTGGCCTCGGCCGCGCCCGGCAGGATCACGCCCCAGACGGTGTCGACCAGGCCGAGCTTCACGATGACCAGGAACGACGGCACCAGGGTGACCTGGATCGGCACCATGATGGTGAGCAGGTAGGCGAAGAAGATCGCGGTGCGGCCCCGGAAGCGGTACTTGGCGAAGGCGAAGCCGGCCAGCAGGCTGACGACGACGGTCAGCACGGTGCCCACGGTGGCGATGAGCAGCGAGTTGACGATCCAGTGCCCCACCGGCAGGTCGCGGAAGACGGCGGTGTAGTTGTCGAGGCCGATGTCGGCGGGCCAGAGCCGGAAGTCCTGGCTCTGGGTGAGGGTGCCGCCGGTGAGCGAGGTGGCGACCATCCAGTAGAGCGGGAAGGCAGTGATCAGGGCCGCGATGACGAGCAGGGTCCAGATCGCCCAGGTGCCGCCGTTGCGGCCCCGGTGGTGGCGTGCGGGAGAGGGTGCTGTGCTCATCGGTTGTCCTCGTCGTTCCTGCCGAGGTACCACCGCAGCAGGGTGAAGGTGATCAGCAGGAGGGTGGAGACCACGCCGAGCGCGCTGGCGTAGCCCATCTCGCCGTTGGCGAACGCGGACCGGTAGATGTACTGGATCAGCACGGTGGTGGCGAAGCCCGGGCCGCCGCCGGTCAGCACGTACAGCAGGTCGAACGCCTGGAGCGAGAAGACGACGTTGACCACGAGCAGGAAGAAGGTGGTCGGCGAGAGTTGGGGCACGACGACGTGCCGGAACCGCTGCCAGGCGCCGGCGCCGTCCAGGCTCGCCGCCTCCAGCAGGTTGTGCGGGATGGACTGGAGCGCCGCGAGGTAGAGCACCATGCAGAAGCCGACCCGGGTCCACAGCACCGCGAGCACCACCGTGACCATGCCCGTGTCCGGCGAGGTCAGCCACTCCCCGCGGGGCAGCCCCGCGGCGGCCAGCACGTTGTTGAGCACCCCGTAGTCGCCGTTGAAGATCCAGGCCATCACCATGCCGACGCCGACGCCCGAGACGACCATCGGGGTGAAGAACACGGTGCGCAGCAGCGCGCGGCCCGGCATGGGCCGGTTCAGCATGAGGGCGAGCAGCAGGCCGATGACCATCGAGAGCGGGACGGTGGCGGCGGTGAAGACCAGGGTGTTCCGCAGCGCGGTCCAGAACAGCGGGTCGTCGACCATCCGCTGGTAGTTGTCGCCGCCGACGTACTCGGTCTGGCCGAGCACCGCGCCCTGCTGGGTGCTCATCAGCACGGCGGCGACGATGGGGAAGAGCGAGAAGACGCCGAACAGCAGCAGGCTCGGGGTCAGGAAGAGGTAGGGGGCGCGGGTGCCGGTGGGGCCTGGGCGCCGCCCGGTTCGCGGGGCGGGCCCGGTCGCCGCCGGCGCAGGCCGCGAGGGGGTGACGGTCTCAGTTCCGGACATTGCGCAGTCCCTCCGCGATGGCGTCCGCGGTCTCCCTGGCGCTCGCCGAGCCGATGAACATCAGGTCGAGGAAGTCGCCGAGCAGTTGCCGGATCGCCTGGTAGTCGGGGCCGGCCTGCTCCCTGGCCATCTGGGGCGGAACGGTGGACAGTTGGTCGATGAAGCGCTGCACGAGGTCGGGCCGGTAGGCGTAGCCGACGTCCCTCGCGGTGACGCCCGTGTAGGGGGCGATGGCGCCCGACTCCCGGACCCGGGCCAGGATGCGCTCGGGCGCGCTCGCGAAGGCCAGGAACTCGGCGGCGAGTTCGGGGTTGCGCGAGCTGCGGGTGACGACGTTGACGCTGCCGCTGAGGTTGGTGGCGGCGCCCCGCTCGCGGAAGAGGTGGTCGACCGACCAGTCCTCGTCGGGTATGACGTCCTTCAGGCTGCGGAACTGCGACTCGTGGATCATCAGCCCCACCTGGCCGGTGGTGAAGAGCGAGAAGGCGGTGTCCTCCTGGCTCGCCTTGACGGTGTTGCTCGCCGGGATCAGCTCGTCGGCGTAGAGCCGGCGGGTCCACTCCAGGGCGTCGATGCCCTCGGGGTCGCCGATGGCGGGTGTCCTGCCGTCCTCGCGGAAGAGCGAGCCGCCGAACATGTACAGGACGGGCAGCCAGCGGTTGCCCGAGCTCTCGTTGATGTAGCCCCAGGAGAGGCCGTAGGCGCCGGTGACCCGCTTGGCCTCGACGGCGATCTCGCGGATCTCCTCGGCGGTCCAGGCGCGTTCCAGGTCGTTCCTTGGCTCGACGCCGATCCGCCGGAGGATGTCGGTGCGGTAGTAGGTGGCGGCGCAGTTGGTCTCGTGGGGGATGCCGAAGACGCCGCCGTCCTTCTCGACGAGGGCGCGCAGCGAGGGTTGGTAGTGGTCGAGGAAGCCGTCCGGCAGCTGGTCGCGGATGTCGACGGTGCCGCCGTTGGTGGTGTAGCGGCCCACCGCGGAGACGCCCATGTTGACGATGTCCGGGGCGCGGTCCGCGGCGAGCCGGGTGACCAGCCAGGCGTTGAGGTCGCCGTTGGGGGCGGGGGTGAGCTCGATCGTCACCCCCGGGTTGCGGTCCATGAACTCCTGTGCGGCGCGCTGGAAGTGGGGCCCGCCGACGGGGTCGAGCCCGATGGCCCAGGTGATGTGGTCGCGGTCGCCGCCGCCGGCCGAGCAGCCGGCGCCGAGCAGCGCGGCGGTGGCGCCGCCGGCCGCGGCGCGGAGCAGGCCGCGCCGGGTGGGCCCGGCGCGTCCGGTTCTGGAGGGCGGGCGGGTCGCGCGCGCCGGTGGCGCGGTCGAGCCGTGGACGGGGACCATGCGGGGGCCTCCTCGTTGAAGCTGATGGTCGGGTGCGGCGGCGAGGGCCGCCGACGGTGGCAGCGGTGGGCGGGTGGGTCACGCCAACACGATGGCTTCGAAGAGCCCGAGTTCCGGCAGGGTCAGCACCTGCTCCCCGCCCTCCTCGGTGAGGGCGGCGTCGGCCCCGGCCACCAGCGCGGTGGCGGTGCGGTAGGCGGGGCCGCCCGGGAAGTGGACGCGGGCGCCGTGCACGGTGACCGGGGCGCGGAATCGGCGGTCGGACTGGCCCGTGTAGTTGATGAGTTGGAGCAGGGTTCGGCCGTCGCCGGTGGCCGAGAGGATCAGTTCCACGGCCTCCGGCAGCCCCGTGGTGCGCAGCGGCACGGCGTCGGGCGTGGTCTCCCTGACGGTGTCGGCGATCAGGGCCGCGAAGCGGGAGAGGCCGAAGTCGACGTGGCCGCGGCCGACCGGCCAGGGGAAGTAGACGGTGTGTCCGGCGCCGTGGGTGTGGTGGACGACGCCGACGTGGTCCAGCGGGATGTGGCCGTAGCACTTCTCGGGCGGCCCGTAGGGGGCCTGGGACAGCAGGCGGAGGCGGCCGGTGGCGCCGGGCCTGAGTCGGGTGTGGCGGAACTGGTCGTGCAGGGGGTAGACCACGCGCCCGGAGGTCAGGTCCGCGGTGTCGGTGCCGTCGGCTAGGTAGCAGCCGAACATGCGCTCCGTCCCCTGCCGCACGCCGGTCACGGCCTCGACGCCGAGGCAGGTGAGTCCGGTCTGGTCCCCGCCGGCCGGGGCCACGTCGCCGGTGGCGACGACGGTCCCGCCGGCGGCGGCGAAGGCGTCCACGAGCGTCCGCACGCCCGGCTCGCGCAGGGGGGTTTCCGGGAGCATCAACACCCGGTAGCGGGCCGCGCGCTCCGGGGTGCCGAGCAGGCCGGGCAGCGCCTCCTCGGCGACCACGTCGAAGGGAACGTGCTCGCCCAGCAGCGCGAGGTAGCAGCCCCGGTACTCGCGCTCGGCCGGCGAGTCCCAGCCGTCGTCGTGCCAGCCGTGGAAGGCCGGCTTGACGAGGGCGACCGCCGCGCGCGAGGTCAGCCCGGCGTAGAGCTCCGCGTGGTCGCGGTGGAAGCGGGCGAACCGACTGCCCTCCGCCGCCGCGGCGTTGACCAGCCGTCCTGGCTCGCCCATCAGGTAGGTGGAGGGGTTGGCGCCGCGCGCGACGGCCTGCGCCTGGTAGAGGGCGTAGTGCTCGGGCTGCTCGGACGCCAGCCGGTAGGGCATGTCGACGAAGGCGGCGGCGTTGACCACGACCGGCTTGTCGGGGTGGATGCTGCGCCAGCGGCTGACGGCCTCGCCCGTGCCGTGTATCCAGAGCGGGAGTTGGCGGCCAAGGGCGTTGTTGGCCTCGAAGAAGAGGATGTCGGCGTTGTTGCCGAGGATGAGCGCCACGTTCTCGTCGCGGGCCCTGAGGTGGCCGTGGATGCGGGTGGTCAGCCGGTCGATGACGCCGGCGGCGAACGCCTTCCAGGTGGCGTAGTCGGGGGAGTCGGGACCGGTGGGCAGCTCGCGTCCCGGGGCGTACTCGGCGAAGCCGCCGGCGCAGGCGGTGCAGTGGCAGACGCCGTGGTAGACGCGGCTGTAGTCGGCCTCGTTGAAGGAGAGCCAGTTGAGGAAGAAGCCGTCGAGCGGGTAGCGGTCGAGGAGTTCGTCGATGATGTCGAGCGAGCGCTGCTGGTAGTAGTCGCCGCTGGGGCAGACGCTGACCAGCCCCTGGTACTCCTGCCAGTGCCCTCGTGGGCCGACGAAACACCACTCGGGGTGCTGTTCCGCGATCTCGCGCTGGACCTTGGAGAAGTCGAGCCGCCCGATCAGCCGGACGCCCCGGTCGTGCGCCGCCGCCACCGCCTCGCCGAGCAGGTCGTGCCCGGGGCGGTCGGCGAGGTGGGGGTTGCGGCGCTGCTCGGGGCGGTCGGTGGGGTGGAACGCCAGGATGCCGCCGGCGTTGAGCAGCCAGACGTCGGCTCCGTGTTCCTCGATGCGGTCCAGGGTGGCGGCGACGTCGAGTCCGGCGTCGATCTCGGCGAGATTGGTCTGGTACATGCGGAAGGGTTGATTCCACCAGGCCGTCAGGTGCGTGGACACCGCGCTCCTCGTACTCGGTTGGGTTGTCTCTCGGTTGGGCTGAGCCTCGGTCGGGGTGCGTCGGCGGGAACGTATGCACGGCAGGATTGTCAGTCAAGTGTTCTGGACATATCCGCTGGCAGAAATACTGGTCATGTCAGTGAGGTTGCCCGACCATCCTTCGGATGGCAGGCTGTGCCGCGCCCAACCCCACGGTCAGAAAGGCTGGTTCACCCATGGAACGGGTCGGAGTCATCGGTCTTGGTGTGATGGGCGGCCCCATGGCCGCCAACCTGGTGCGCGCCGGCTTCGAGGTCACCGGCTTCAACCGCTCCCCCGCCGCCGTAGACCGCCTGGTGGCGGCCGGCGGCCGGGCCGGGGCGAGCGTGGCCGAGGTGGTCGAGCGGTCCACCGTCGTGCTCACCGTGCTGCCCGACTCCCCCGACGTGGAGCGGGTGGTGCTCGGCGAGGACGGCGTGCTGGCCCACGCCGCCGAGGGACTGCTGTTGGTCGACTGCTCGACCGTCCGCCCCGGCACCTCCACCACCGTCGCCGCGGCGGCCCGCGACCGCGGCGTCCGCACGCTGGACGCCCCGGTGAGCGGCGGGGAGACCGGCGCCGTCAACGCGACGCTGTCGATCATGGTCGGCGGCGAGGCCGAGGACGTGACCCGGGCCCGACCCGTGCTCCAGGCCCTGGGCACCACCGTCGTCCACGTCGGCGGACACGGCGCCGGGCAGACCGTCAAGGCCGCCAACCAGCTGCTGGTGGGCGGGATCTCGGGGCTGCTCTCCGAGGCGATCGTGCTGATCGAGCGCAGCGGCATCGCCCCCGCGCCCGCCCTCTCGGTGCTCGCCGGCGGCCTGGCCGGCAACCGGTTCCTCGACCTGAAGTCCGAGGGCATGCTCCGCCGGGACTTCGCCCCCGGCTTCCGCTCCGAACTGCACCTCAAGGACCTCGGGATCGCGCTGGCCGCGGCCCGGGAGGCGGGCGTCGCGCTGCCGATGACCGGTCTTGTCGCCCAACTCTTCGCCGCCCTGGTCGCCCAGGGTCGCGGCGGTCAGGACCACTCGGCGATGCTGGCGCTGGTCGAGGGGCTGAGCGGCGGCCCGACCGGCGCCGAGCGCGGACGACGAGAAACGACTGCCCAGTAAACCTGTGCGACAATGTGACCCATGTCTGACCACGCGGAGCGCTTCGTCCTCAAGCCCGCGTCGTTGACGGACGCCCTCTTCGACTCCCTGCGCAAGCGCATCGTCAACGGCCAGATCGCGCCCGGCGAGAAGCTGACCGAGGCCCGGGTCGCCACCGAGTACTCCGTCGCCCGCCCGACGGCCAAGGCCTGCCTGGAACGGCTGATCGCCCGTGGGCTGTTGCGCAGGTCGGCGCACAAGTCGGCGGTCGTCCCCGAACTGACCGCCAAGGAGATCCTGGACCTCTTCCTCGGCCGGGAGGCGGTGGAGAGCTTCGCCGTGACCACGCTCGCCGCCCGTGGCGCGCCCGTCCCACCGGACGCGGTGGAGTCGCAGCGGCTCATCGAACGCGCGGTCCGCGACCTGGACTTCCCCGCCCAGGTCGAGTCCGACATCCTGTTCCACTCGGCGCTGGTCGCGGCGACCGGAAGCACCTACCTGGCCAAGATGCACGACCTCATCATGGGCGAGGTCCAGCTCACGATGGGACAGGCGCAGGCCCACAAGGCCACCCACCCCAGCAACATCGAGCGCGAGCACGCCGCGATCCTTGCCGGCATCGAGTCCGGCGACCCGGAGGCGGCACACGAGGCCCTGCTGTTCCACCTGCACGCCGCGCGCGACCGCCTGGTCGCCAACGTCACCGTCTCGAAGTAGCGAAGCGAACTCCGCCAGGCGCGGCGTGACGCTCCAGGCCGCTGGTGTCGCTCCCGCGTGCTGCCGTGTTCGGTGTTGCGCCTGCCCCAGGTGGGAACATCCCGGTATGACGATCTCCGCTGTGCTCTTCGACGTGGACGGAGTCCTGCTGGACTCGGCGGCAGCTCACCGAAGAGTCTGGAACTCCTGGTCGCTGGCGCGAGGTCTGGACCCCGAGAAGGTGTGGCAGCTCACCTTCGGGCGGCGCCCCGAGGACACCGTCAAGGACGCAGCCGCACATCTGGACCCGGTCGTCGAGCGGCAGGTACTGGACGGGCTGCTGGCCCGGGAACGGGACAGCGTCCTGCCGGTCGACGGCGCTGCCGATCTGCTGAAGGCGTTGTCCGACAGCCCGTGGGCGATCGTGACCTCCGGCGACCGGGCCTTCGTCGAATCCCGTTTCGCAGCGGCGGGACTCCCCCTTCCCACCGTGCGGGTCTATGGCAGCGATGTGGAACACGCCAAGCCCGCGCCGGACTGCTTCGCCCTGGCCGCGTCCCGGCTTGGCGTCGACGCCTCGGCGTGTCTCGTGGTGGAGGATGCCCCCGCCGGCATCTGCGCGGCGGTGACGGCCGGCTGCGCGGTGATCGGCCTGACGACAACCCACCGGGAGGAATCACTCCGACAGGCACACATGTGGGCCGCGTCCCTGACAGAGGTGCGAAACCTGCTGATCACGCACGGACTTCTCGCAGGGCCCTGAGCCGGCGGCGGGCGGCTACGCGTCCGACACGGGCGCCCTTCCGGCGCTCGGACGGCCATCAAGACAGAAACTCTCTCTGCTTTTTGACGGAAAGTTGCTCACGAAAGTCCTCGACAGTCGTAGTGCCCCGCACTAACCTCGCCGAAGCGGAGGGCTGAGACACCTAGCCGCATGTCATGGACATGCAATGAGGAGAGCCGTCATGTCATCCCCTCGACACCAGCGAACCGAGGCGCGGGCCTGGACCCCCCGCGCCCTCCTGGCCGCCGTGGTAACGGCAGCCCTGGCCGTGGCCATGGTGGTCGCCAGCCCCTGGTCGACCCCGACCGCCTCCGCCCACGGGTCGGTCCAGGACCCCGTCTCCCGCGTGTACGGCTGCATGCTGCGCTGGGAGTACACCTGGAACGACCCGGCCGTGGGAGAGCAGGACCCCATGTGCTACCGGGCGTGGCAGGAGAACCCCAATGCCATGTGGGGCTGGCCCGGCCTGTACCGCGAGGGCACCGGCGGTGACTTCCAGGCGCACATCCCCGACAACCAGCTGTGCAGCGCCGGCCACACCTACGACGCCGAGTTCGCGGCCATGGACACCCCGGGTCCCTGGTGGACCACCGAGCTCGACAACGACTTCACCGTCGACGTCTACGACCTGGCCAGGCACGGCGCCGACTACCTGCAGGTCTACGTCACCAGGCAGGGCTACGACGCCGAGACCGACGCCCTGGACTGGGGCGACCTGGAGAGGGTCGCCGAGACCGGCCGCTACGGGCCGGCCGAGCACTACACGGTCGACGTCAGCGCGCCCGGCCGCACCGGCCACCACGTCGTCTACACGATCTGGAAGGCATCCCACGCCGACCAGATCTACTTCATGTGCAGCGACGTGACCTTCTGACCCGCTCCCCCCGCGGCCCCGCCGAGCGACCGGCGTCTTCCCGCCTCGCCGGCGGGGGCCCCATCCCACCGTGCGCGGGGCCGACTTCCGGGTGACAGCCATGAGCGCACAGCTGTAAGTCGGCGCGCCCCCGCTCGCGGGAGAGATTAGGTACCGGCCGACCACCCCTCAGGGGGCCGGCCGATGCCCTGCCCGGGGGCCCGGGGCTGACCAGGTTGCCCGGGTTGGTCAACCGCCCCCGACCTGCGGTTGACCAACCCGCATGGTGGGGCCGCGGTTGGCTCCCCAAGCACGACCGGGGGGTCGAGCAGTTGTCAGGGCGGGGTGAGGCGATGGCGGTGATGGAGGATCGGGTAACCGGCGCGTGTGAAAGCAGCCGCCATCGGGCGGTTTTCCACGTCCGTCGAGGCCGCGATCCGTTCGGCGCCCTCGGTGACCAGCTGGTGGGTGCCCTCAACCAGCAGGTCGTACCCGTAGCCGCAGCCCCGTTGTTCCGGGACGACACCGATCGTGCCGATCACGGGCATGCCCTGGTTGATGACGGGGGCGTGGAAGCCGACCGGCTGACCGTCAGACGTGTACGCCAGCCGCCACCAGTCACGCGGTGAGGCACACCAGCGGAGGTGGTCCAACTCCTCCTGGGCCGCCAGTGCCACACCTCCCGTCGCAACGGACCGCGAGGTGTGGCCGTCCAGCGAGTCCTCGTGCACGCGGCGCAGCATCGCCAGGACCGCCGCGTCGTCCGGTTCCGGGCGGAAGGTGAGCCGCCCCGGTCGTTCGGGCAGTCCGCACTCGGGGGTCCACAGATAGTGGTACCGCTCCACCGGCGTGTGGTAGCCCGCTTCTTGTGCCGCGTCGAGGCGCGCCCGGGCAGCTGCCCGCACGGTGGGATCCCCTCGCCAGTCCGGCGGCAGGAGGAGTTCGTAGTCGGCACGGTGGGGAATGGTCCGCAAGAGCTCCACAGCCGCCGTGCGGTCGGTGAAGTCGAACCATTCCAGAACCCGGGGCACTTCGTCGTCCGGCCCGCCCCAGAAGGCCGCGCGGGCGACCACCTGGCCGTCCCGCACAGCGACCCAGCTCCATTCAGGCCGGTACTCGCCGCCACGCGCCACGGTCTCATAGGTGTTCATCGGCGGATCGAGAATCGCGCGCCCGACGAGGCCGGGATCGGTCAGTGAGAAGAAGAGGGAGCGCGCATCGTCTTCGACGAGGGCGCGTATGACGAGACTCATCAGGCAGAGTCCTTCCCGCAGGGCTGGCCGCGCCTTCCGGGTCAGTCCCCGAAGCGCCCCCCGAAGGGGCGGAGACGCGGCGAAAGATCGATTGACACCAGACGCCTCCTCTCGTCAACTCGTGTCGTCGGCAATGGAGTTACTCGGGCACTCTAGCCGTGACGTGCCGCCCGGTCATGTCGATTTCCTCTGCACGCGTCATCGCGGCGAACACCGGCCGCGCTCGACGAAGCGCGGTGGGCGGCGGCCGTCGTGCCGCCCATCTCCCCACCCTCCGCCTGGCCGCCGACCTGGACGAAGCTCCCCTTCAAGGAGGACGGCGTCGTGTACGGACTCCACGAACTGCCGGTGACCTGATAGCGGCCGAGGAGGCCCGAGGAGCTCGGACCGACAGCCAGAACGACGACACGAACGAGGGCACGGCCGAAGAGCCGGCCGCCAGGAAGGGAGCGACCATGAAGGTCGCCGAGGACGAGGACAAGTGCTGCGGCGCCGGGAGTTGCGTACTCGCCGCACCTGAGGTCTTCGACCAGCGCGACGAGGACGGCGTCGTCATCCTCCTCGACGCCTAACCCGCCGAGGCCCGGCACGCGGCCGTCCGCGACGCGGTCGCCGTCTGTCCCGCGGCCGCCATCGCCTTCGGCGACGCGTGACGCGCTGACCGCTCCGCGGACCCCGAGGCGGGGCACGTCGAGGCGGCAGCCGGACGTGCCCCGCCGCACCCGCGCGTTCATACGCGGCCCACGAGGTGGGCCAGGGCGTCGTCGCGGGCGAAGACCGGGATGGCCTCCAGCGGAGCGGGCACGACGATCCGCCGGGCGCCCCGGTGCCTGGTTCCCGTGCGCAGCTCGGTCCAGGTGGCCCCCGGCGGCAGGTGGACCTCGCGCGACTCGGCGCCGGCCATGGTCACGGGGGCGACGAGCAGGTCGGGGCCGAACATGTACTGGTCGGCGAGGTCCCAGCAGGCCGGGTCGTCGGGGAACTCGTGGAACATGGCGCGCATCACGGGCTGGCCGTGGTGGTGGGCCTCGGCCATCAGCCGGCGGGTGTACGGGCGCAGCGCCTCCCGCAGCCGCAGGTGGAGCGCCAGGATGTCGTACACCGCCTCGCCGTAGGACCAGAGTTCGTTGTCCGCGCCGGTGTGGCACCGTGCCGTGCCGTCCGCCGCCTGGACGGTTCCGGTGGGTCGTCGGTCGCCGTGCATCCGCATGACGGGGCAGAAGGTGCCGAACTGGAACCAGCGGACGAGGAGTTCGTGGAAGGCCGGGTCGGCGATGTCGCCGCCGTGGAAGCCGCCGATGTCGGTGGTGAACCAGGGGATGCCGGCGATACCCATGTGGATGCCGGCGGTGATCTGCCGGCGCAGCGTCGCGAAGTCGCAGTGGATGTCGCCGGACCACACCAGGGCGCCGTAGCGCTGGCTGCCGGCCCAGGCGCAACGCACCAGGTTGACGACGTCCTCCTGTCCGGCGGCGCGCTGGCCCTCGTGGAAGGCGCGGGAGAACGCCTGGGGGTAGAGGTTGCCGATCTCCAGCGCGGGACCCAGGTGGTAGCGGTAGTTGTCGAAGTCGTAGACGCCGTACTCCGGTTCGGCCTCGTCCAGCCAGAAGACGCGGATCCCCCTGTCGTGGTAGTTGCGGCGGCACAGCTCCCACAGGGCGTCACGTGCCGCGGGGTTGGTGACGTCGAGGAACATGCTGGGGCCCTGGAAGCTCATCTGGACGTCGGGGCCCCGCTCGGCGCCCACCAGGAGGTTCCCTCGCCGGAACTCCCGGAAGTTCTCCGACTCCACGGAGACCTGCGGCCAGACGGAGACCATCAGCTCGACCCCCAGCTCGCGGAGCTCGGCCACCATCGCGTCCGGGTCGGGCCAGAACTCGTCCTCGAAGCGGAAGTCGCCCATCCGCGGCCAGTGGAAGAAGTCCGCCACCAGGACGTCGAGTGGCAGGCCGCGACGGTGGTACTCGCGTGCCACGGACAGGAGTTGTTCCTGGTTCCAGTAGCGCAGCTTGCTCTGCCAGAGCCCGAGGCCGTACTCCGGCATCATCGGGACGTGCCCGGTGGCCTCGGCGTAGGCGGCGGTGATGTCCGCCGGGGTGTCGCCGGCGGTGATCCAGTAGTCGAGCTGCCGGGTGCTCTCGGCGACCCACTCCGTGCGGTTGGTGCCGAAGGTGGCCCGGCCGATGGCGGGGTTGTGCCACAGGAAGCCGTAACCGGCGCTGGAGAGGACGAACGGGACGGACGCCTGGGAGTTGCGGTGTGCCAACTCCAGCGTGCAGCCCTTGAGGTCGAGCAGGTCCTGCTGGTACTGCCCCATGCCGTAGAGCTTCTCGCCGGGGCGGGCCTCGAAGCTCGCGGTGAGGTGGTGTGGTCCGCCGGGTATCGCCCGGTGGGCGCGGGCCTTCAGCTTCAGGGAGCCGCCGGAGCCGAGCTCGCTCAGCAGCGTCCTGCCGTGGCGGTCGAGGAAGGTCAGTGAGCAGCGGGAGACGTGGTAGCCGGCCTGCGCGTCGTAGTACTCCTCGGCCGTCACCACCGCGGTGAGGTGCCCGTTGGTCAGCCGGGCGACGCTCCCCTCCGTCGTGATCTCGACGGGGGTGGGCGGCTGCGGGAGCAGGGCGAAGTCGGTGTCGACCACGTCGGCGGCGCGGGTGGCGCGCACCCGCAGGCTGTTGCGTCCCCAGGGCTCGACGACGAGCGTCTCGCCGTCTCCGCGCCAGACGAGTCGGTCGGATGCGGTGTGGAACACGGTCACGGAAGGAGGCTCCCAACGGTGGGCGACGATGGCTGCTGGTGACGGGCGACGACGGGAGCGGGCGGGCGGCGCCGGCCGGCCGCCCGCTCAGTCCTTGACCGCGCCGGCCGTGACGCCCGCGGCGACGAAGCGCTGGGCCAGCACGAGCAGGACGGCGGCGGGGATCGAGGCGACCACGGCGGTGGCCATGATGGAGTTCCACTCGTGGTTGTTGTTGCCGATGTAGCGGTAGATGCCGATGGTGATCGGCTGGGTGTCGCCCTGGCCGTTGAGGGTGCTGGCGAAGATGAAGTCCGACCAGGCCCACAGGAAGGCGAAGAGGGAGACCGTGACGACCGCGTTCCGGCTGACCGGCAGCACGACGGAGCGGAAGGTGCGCCAGGCGCCGGCGCCGTCGATCCGGGCGGCGGCCATCAGCTCGTCGGGGATGCCGGACATGAAGGCGGTGAGGATCAGCACGCCGAACGGCACGGCCAGGGTGGAGTCGGCGATGACCAGCCCCCACCACTCGTTCAGGACGCCGAGGTTCAGGAAGACGGCGTAGAAGCCCATCGCCATGATGATGCCGGGGATCATCTGGGCGGCGAGCAGGACGAAGCCGACCGGTCCGCTGCCGCGCGGGCGCAGCTTGGCGAGGGCGTAGCCGGCCGGCGCGGCGATGGCGAGGGTCAGCGCCACGGTGCCGAGTCCGATGAGGAAGCTCGTGCGGAGATAGGGGAGTTGGTCCGCGAGCACCGCCTGGTAGCCGGCGAGGGTCGGGTCCAGGGGAAACCAGTCGGGCGGGTCCCGGCGCATGTGCTCGGGGCGGGTCAGCGAGACGTTGACCATCCAGTAGACCGGGAACAGCATCACGGCGGTCAGCGCGAGCCCGACCAGGGTCTTCCAGGGAGCGCGTCGTCGGGTCATGCCTGCTGCCTCCTCTGGGCGCGGATGTGGGCGAGGCCGAAGGCCAGGGCGAGCAGGATCAGCAGGTTGCCCACGGCGGCGCCGGGCCCGAAGTGCGGGGTGAGGGAGCCGAATCCGAGGTCGTAGGACCAGGTCGCGAGGGTGGTGGATGAGTCGCCGGGGCCGCCGCGCGTGGTGATCCAGATGAGGTCGAACACCTTGAGCGTGTAGACGAGTCCCAGCAGGAGGGTGATGGCCGACACGGGGCGGAGCAGCGGGAGGGTGATCAGCCGGAACCGCTGCCAGCCGCCGGCGCCGTCCAGGGCGGCGGCCTCGTACAGCTCGGTGGGGATGTTCTGCAGTCCGCTGTGGAGGATCACCAGGTTGAAGGGGATGCCGATCCAGACGTTGGCGAGGGTCACGGCGGTGAGCGACCAGTCGGGCGACGTCAGCCAGTCGATCGCGGGCAGCCCGAAGGCCCCGAGTGCCGAGTTCACCACTCCGGTCTCGCTGTTCAGCATCCAGGACCAGGTCGAGGCCGACACGATGAGCGGCAGCAGCCAGGGGACGAGGAACAGCGCCCGCAGGGTGGCGGCGAGGCGGAAGTTCTGGTGGAAGAAGATGGCCAGCGCGAGCCCGATGCCGTACTGGAGGAGTATCGAGACGAGCGTGAACACCAGGGTGTTGCGCGCGGCGGGCAGGAACGTCGGGTCGTCGAGTACCTGCCGGTAGTTCTCCAGGCCGGTGAAGGGCGCGTCGCCCTGCACGAAGGAGCGCAGGGTGTAGTCCCGCAGGCTCAGCTCGACGTTGCGGACGAGTGGGTAGGCGTAGAACGCGACCAGGTAGACCAGCAGCGGGGCGAGGAAGAGCCAGGCGGTCAGCCGGGGTCGCGGCCGGCGACGGGCCGGTCCTGCGGCGGGCCGACCGTGCGTGGGTATGACCGTCATCGGGCTTCCTCCGTTCGGAACGCGGTGCCGGTGCTCGTCGCCGGGCCGGCGAACAGCCGGGCGTTCAGTCGTCGTTCAGTCGGGCGTTCAGTCGGGCGTTCAGTCGGCGAGGCCCGCGGCGGCGGCCTGCTGGGCTGCCTCCATCGCCTCCCGCGGGGCCTGCGCGCCGGAGAGGACGTTCTGCACGGCCGTCCACAACTGCTCCGAGATGACCGGGTAGTCCGTGCCGAGGTCGTCGCTGGTGCGGCCACGGGCCGAACGGACCGCCTCGACCCAGGGGGCGAACGCCTGGTCGTCGGCGACCTGCTGGTCCTGCAGGGCCTCGGTGGGGGCGACGTAGGACAGGGTCGCGTCCGTGGTCAGCAGGTTCTCGCCGCTGGTGAGGCACTCGACGATGGCCGCCGTCGCCTCGTACCGCGCCGGGTCGGACTGGACCGGCGCGGTCACGAACTCGCCGCCGGTGGGGGCCGCCGCGGGACCGCCCGAGGCCGCGGGGATCGGGACGACGCCGTAGTCGATGCCCGAGGCGTCCGCGTTGGCCAGCTGCCAGGTGCCGTTGACCGCGAACGCGTACTCCCCCGTCGCGAACTCCTGCCAGCTCGTCGTCTGGGTGTTGTTGATCACCGAGTTGGGCGCGTAGCCGAGGTCGAGCCACTCCCGCCACTGGCTGACGGCGCCCACCGCCTCCGCCGAGTCCAGCGCCCGCAGGTCGGCGCCGGCGCCCCAGAACCAGGGCAGGAACTGGAACGAGCCCTCCTCGGTGCCGATCGCGGAGAACGTGATGCCCCGGCCACCCGCCTCGGTCACCGCTTGGAGCGCGTCGTTCAGGCTCTCCCAGTCGGTGACCGAGGCCGGGTCGACCCCGGCGTCGGCGAGTACGGCCGCGTTGTAGTACAGCGCGAGGGTGTTCGCGCCGATCGGCACCCCGTAGCTCGCGTCGTCGAGCTGCCCGGCGGCCAGCAGGTTCCCGGATATGCCGGAGACGTCGAGCCCCAGTTCGTCCGTCGGGGTCAGGACGCCGGCCTCGGCCAGCGTGGAGACCACCGGGTTGTCCAGCACGATGACATCCGGCGTCTCGCCCTGCTGGGCGGCCAGCAGCGCCCGGTTGGTGAGGTCGGAGGTGTCGAACGCCGCGCGGTCGACGGTGACCCCGGCCTCCTCGCCGCACCGCTCGACCAGCCGGACCCACTCGGAGTCGCCGTCGAACTGCGGGTAGGGGTCCCAGAACGCGTATGTGCCGCCGTCGGCGTCGTCGCCGGACCCGCCGCCCGAACAGGCGGTGGCTCCGGCCAGCAGACCCAGCACGGCCAGGACGGCCGACGCGGGACGCGAGGTGGTGCTTCTCATCGCCACTGTCCTCTCAGCTGCTTGATGCGCGCTGTCGAACCGGTTCGACGACCGGCTGTGCGCGCCCGTTCCGACCGGTGCGCGCCGGGTCAGGCGGTGCTGCCCCGGTCGATGAGGGTGGGGGGCAGGAAGTGGACCCGGTGCGGCCCCACCTCGTCGCGGTCCTGGATGCGGCCGACCAGCTGGCGCACCGCCAGCCGCCCCAGTTCGCGGGGTGAGGTCTCCACCGCCGTGTAAGGGAGGGAGAAGGTGCGCCCGAACTCCTGCGAGTACAGGCTGGTGACGGACAGGTCCTCGGGCACCCGCACCCCGCGCCGGTGGAGCACCATGGGCAGCGCGGCGACGGAGCCGTCGTTGTGCACGATCAGCGCGGTGGCCGTGGGGTGCGCGTCGAGGACCGCGTTGAGGCTCTCCCCCACCGCCGGCTGCCGCGCCTCCCCATGGTGGGCGTGGAGCACGAGCCCGAGCTCACGAGCCCGCTCGACCGCCGCGTCGCGGAACCGCCAGCTGTAGGAGATGCCGCGTTCGAAGACCTCACGCGGCGGCGTGACCAGGATGATCTCGCGGTGCCCGAGCCCTTGCAGGTGGTCGACCAACACCCGGGCGGCGGCGGCGAAGTCCAGGTCGAAGACGTCGAGCCGGTCCGTATCCCGGGGCACGCCGACCAGCACGCCCGGCCGTCCGGAGGCCCGCAACGGCTCGAGACGCGGGTCGATGTGCGCCACGTCGAGCAGGATCAGGCCGTCGACCTTGCCGGAACCGGTGATCCGCCGCAGCGCTCCCGCGCCGTCGGCGTCCGTGACCATCAGCACGTCGTACCCCAACTCCCGCGCGGTGTCGGAGAGCGGGAGCACGTACTGGAGCATGGCCGGCGCGAACTCGTCCTCGTGAAACCTGAGCATGAGGCCGATCACCTTGGTCTGCGCCGTGGCCAGGGCCTGAGCGCCGGCGTGCGGGGTGAAGCCGAGCCGGGCGATGGCCTCCTCGACCCGCCGCCGCGTCTCGTCGGAGATGGAGCGCTTGCCGGAGAGTGCGTAGGAGACGGTGCTGCGGGACACCCCCGCGGCCCGAGCCACGTCGCCGATCGTCACCACTGGCCACTCCCATGTCGAACCGGTTCGCGCAAGCTAGCACCGGGGCCCCGGCGACTCAATACACCGAACACGCTCCCGCCCTTCCGTCGACGCCGGGTGACGACGAGTCACCGAACGCCACCGCACGACCGGGTGGGAAGCCCGTCGCACGCGTATTGAACCCCGAAGATCCCGGTGTTACGTTCCCGTCGAACCGGTTCCCGCGCGTCGACTCTGCCCTTTTCGAACCGGTTCGACAGCCTCTCCCCCCGACCCGTTCGGAGCCGCATGGACAGGCGAACTCCCCCCGCACGCGCCCCGCCGGTTCTCCCGGAACGTCGAACGACGCGTCCACACCGGCTGTTCCAGCCGGCGGCACGGCCGAGCACGCGGGGGCGCCCCCGGCCGTCGGTCCCGGCAGGCCACGACCTGCCCGGCGACCTCCCCAACTCCCCTCTCTCTCCAGGAGAGACGCGTGAACATCCTCCCCAGCAGGCGGCGTGGGCGTCGCCTCGGTCTCACCGCACTCCTCGCGACCTGCACCCTCGTCCTCACCTCCCTCGTCACCCTCGCCACGCCGGCCCAGGCCGCCGACGAGTCCATCGCCGTGGACTTCTCGGTCTCCTCGGGCTCCCCGACCTACCGGGCCTCCGGGTGGATCTACGGCATGACGGAGAACGCCTCGGGCCCCGCCGACCACTTCTACCGGGACGTGAACTTCCAGTACATGCGGGCCGGTGGCGCGCAACTCGACAGCCCCGGCGGCTGGGTGTCGGGCCGCTACGACCGCCGCTGGAACTCGACCCGGGCCCAACTGCTGCGTACCCGCGACCTGGGCGGCGAGTTCGTCCTCCTGGTCCACGACCTGTGGGGCGCCGACGGCTACCCCATCTCCCGGTTCCCCGGGGACAACGGCGACTGGACCGACTACGACAACTTCCTCACCCGGCTGATCAACGACGTGCGGGCCACCGGCGTCCCGGTCCAGTGGGACCTGTGGAACGAGCCCAACATCTCGCTGTTCTGGAACCGCCCCCAGTCCCAGTACTTCGAGCTGTGGCGGCGCACCTACCAGCGCGTCCGGCAGGCGTTCCCCTCCCACCTGATCGTCGGCCCGAGCCACGCCGGCGTCCCCTCCACCTCGGACTCGTGGTGGACGCAGTACCTCGACTTCGTCCGCGCCAACAACGCGGTCCCCGACATCTTCAGCTGGCACGCCCTGCCGAGCGACCCGGTGGCGAACGTGGCGGCGGCCAACGCCAGCCTCGGCGCGCGCGGCATCCCGCACCCCCGCCCGTACCAGATCAACGAGTACGGGTCCCCGCAGGAGCAGAACCCCGGCGACGGCGCCTGGTACATCACGCGCCTGGAGCGGGCCGGCGCCGACGGCCTGCGCGCCAACTGGGCGAGCGGCGGAAGCCTCCACAACGACCTCGCCAACCTGCTGGTCCGCGACCAGGCCGGGCAGCACCTGCCGAAGGGCGAGTGGTGGGTCCACCGCTTCTATGCCTCGCAGACCGGCCAGATCGCCGCCACCACCCCCAGCCAGTCCTACGACGCGTTCGCCACGAAGACCAACGGCTCGGCGCGGATCCTCGTCGGCGGTGGCGGCACGACGGGCAACATCGCGGTCGGCATCCGGCGTCTGGACGCCACCAGCGGCATCGTGCAGAACAACCAGGTGCGGGTGCTCGTCCAGCGCGTCCCGTACAACAACGGCGGGGCGGTCCAGGGCCCGATCACCGTGCAGAACACCGTGGTGAACCTGTCCGACAACGGCACGACCGTCAACCTGCCGCACACCAACGCCGACGACGCCTTCACCATCACCCTGCTGCCGCCCTCGGACACCGGCTTCCAGTCCGTCGCCGTCGCCCAGCACTCCCAACAGTGCCTGGACAACACCGATCTGAGCACCTCCGACGGCAACCGGCAGCAGCAGTACTCCTGCGAGGGCGGCGACCAGCAGCTGTGGAACTTCCGCCCGGTGGCCGGAGTCCCCGACACGTACACGGTCGTCAACCAGCAGACCGGCAAGTGCCTTGAGGTCGACGGCAGTTCCACGGCCGACGGCGCCGCCGTCCAGCAGTGGACCTGCCGCGGTGGGGCCCAGAACCAGCAGTTCACGCTGCGGCCGGTCACCTACGCCGGCGCGGACCCGCACGACGTCCAACTCGTCGCCCGGCACAGCGGCAAGTGTGTCGACGTCAGCCAGATCTCCACCGCGACCCGGGCCCCGGTCCACCAGTGGACCTGCAACCCCGCCGGCCAGAGCAGCCCACGCAACCAGACCTGGCGCCTCTGGGGCCGCTGACACCGCGGCCACGACCACGACAGGCCGACGGACGGCGACGTGGCGGTCCCCCTGCCCGCGGACTCCGTCATCATCGGCATGCCGGACGATATCGCCGGCGGCCGAACTGCCACCGGCGCGTCGTCCCGGCTCAGCCGGCCTGAGTCGGGACGACGCGGGCGCGCCGCCGCGAGTACGCGACGCAGAGCACCGCGAGCAGCGGCCCCCACAGCAGGAGTGGGGCGTAGCTCGCGTAGAACGCGGCGAGTTCCCAGCCGTGCAACGCCTTCGTCGGGAAATCGTCGGGGAGCGGCGCACCTTGGAGGGTGTGGCCGCTGAACATGGAGATCGCCGTCGCCGTCCACAGCGTCGTGAGCACCACGGCCCCGAGGGCCGCGGGAACCACCACGGCGGACGTGGGCACCGGCCGGCCGCCCAGGAGGGGTACCCAGCGGGGGACGTTCTCGCCCCATGAGGCGATCAGGCCGATGGCCGTGAAAGCGATGAGCTCGGAGAGGACCGACAGCAGGATGACGTACACCTCGATCGGCAGCCACGAGGGAAGGTCCCCGGCGCCGTGCTCGCCACCGTCGGCAACCACGTGGAAGACGACCGCCGCTATCCGCCAGAGCCCGGCCGGCAGCACGGCGAACGGGATCGCGTAGGCGACGGCCGTGCTCCACCGCGGCACCCCGGGCAGCGGGGCGTGTGCTGCGCGCCAAGCGGCGCGGAGTCGCCCGGGGGCGATGGGGGGTGTCGGGTGTCGAGCGGTCATGCGGGCTCTCCCACTGTGGGGTTCATCGGTCGGCTGCTGGCATTCGTCCTCGACGATCCCAGCCCGCCTCGCGGCCGTCGTCGGCTTGTGGGCTGATCAGGGTCATCCACGAGGCGTACGCCGGTGAGTGGCTTCGGGTTTGTCGGCGAGCGGTACGCGATGGACGACATCGGTCAGGGTCACGGCGTCACACGCGCTGTGACCACGGCCAGTTCTGAGAACGATCACCTGGTGACGGACGTTGGGCTTGATCATTTCCGGATGGGTCCAGGTGGTCCGAGCCCCGGCACGCCAAGGCGTCAGGACCCGCGCTTCGAGATCCTCGAGGTTCTCGGCTCGACTTCCGGTCGCGGCACCAGGCGGGACAAGTGGTGGTCCACGAGGCTTGTCGCCTCGGTCGGGGTCCGGTGCCCGAGCAGGACCGCGTCGGCGAGGCCGGCGACGAGGGCCAGCAGGAGGTCCGCCTCCCGGTCGGGGTCCAGCTTCGCGCACAGGTCGCCGCTTCTCTGCGCGGCGGCGACCATGGCGGCCACGGCGCCGCGGAGTTGGGCGTGACCGGCCCGGAACCGCTCGGCGATCTCCGGATCCTTGAGCGCGCGCACGACGAACGCGTTCGCTACCAGCGCCTCGGTCCGGCTCTCGGCATCGAGCGGGAGGAGGGCGACCAACGCGGCGCGCAGGCCGTTCCGTCCGCCGCCGGTCTCCGTGCCCACCCGGGCTTCCACCTGGTCCCGCAGGGTTCTGGTCGTGTAGCGCAGCATGGCGTCCCTGCTCGGGAAGTAGTGCTGCACCAGGCCCTTGGAGACGCCGGCCTCTGCCGCGACCTCGCCGATGCTCACCGCTTCCAGACCCCGGTCGGCCGCGATGCGCCGGACCGCCCCGGCGATGAGCCGCCGCCGCTCCTCGTGATCGACCCGCTTGGGCACCGGACCTCCGCACTTTCGCAATACGAACGACTTGCAAAGGGTCGTGGACGCTTTTACAGTGCGATCGTATCGCGATAATCGGGGAGGTCAGATGACGCTCGGCGGCTTCATATCACCGCAGGCCCGCGTCGAGTTCGACACGGTGTACGACCGGGGGTTCGCCGCGCTGCCCGCCCTCGCCGAACGGCACGACGTGCCCACGGCGTTCGGCACCGCCCGGGTGTACCGCTTCGGCGAGCCCGGTCCCGCCCCGGTGGTGCTGCTGCCCGGTCGAGCGGGCACGACGATCATGTGGGAGCCCAATCTCCGGGCGCTCCTGGCACGCGGCCCGGTGTACGCGCTCGATCTGATCGGGGAGCCGGGGCGCAGCGAACAGACCGCTCCCATCCGCAGCGCCGACGATCAGGCCGCCTGGCTCGACGCCGTGCTCACCGGGCTGGCCCTCCGCCACGTGCGCCTCGTCGGCTACTCCTTCGGTGGCTGGCTCGCCGCCAACCTCGCCGTGCGCGCCCCGGACCGGCTCGCCTCCCTGACGTTGATCGACCCGGTGCAGACCTTCGCCCGGTTCCCCGTCCAACTGCTGGCACGCACGGCGCTCACCCTCGTCCCCGGTATCCGCCGCCGGGCCCGGGCGTCGTTCCTGACCTGGGTCTCCGCCGGCGCCGAAGTCGCCGAGGACGACCCGGTGGCCACGGTGATCAACGAGGGCATGCGAACGTACCGGATCGCGCTGCCGACCCCTGCCCTGTTCACCGACGCGCAGTTGCGGGGCATCACGGTCCCGACGCTCACGCTCATCGCGGGCCGCAGCGTCGTGCACGACGGCCGCCGCGCCGCCGCCCGCGCCCGCGATCTGCTTCCGGACGCCCGGGTGGAGCTGTGGCCGGCGGCGACCCACGCGATCGCGGGCGAGTCGGCCGCCGAGGTCAACACCCGACTGCTGGAGTTCCTGTCCGAGATTGAGCATCGGGGCGAGACACGACGATGAGTGACCGGACATCGGGCGGAAGCCCGGCGCTCACCCTGCCGCTGGAGGACGCGGGACCGTAGACCGAGTGGTCGGCGAGGGCCGGTCGTGCGCCGGGGTGTTCGGCAGGAGGCCGGGCCGGGTCAGGCTCCCGTCCAGCCAGGCCGTGGCCAGCTCCACGCGGGAGCGACGCCCGGTCCGCCGGAAGAGCCGGGTCAGCCGCCGCTCCACCGTCTTCTCGCTGCAGGCGAGGCGCGCGGCGATCTGGCGGTTGGTGGCCCCGTTGCTGATCATCTCGATGAGGTGCAGGTCCGGCTCGCTGAGCTGCCACGTAGCCGCCCGCCTCGGCGCCGTGGGGACGGCCACGTCGCGCCGGCGCGCCGCCCGGCTGATCATCCCGCGGAACCGACGGCCCGCGCCCAGCCGGTGTGCGCCCTGAGCCGCTTTCACCAACCACGGCAGCGGGTCGTCGCTCACCTCGGCCAACCACTGGTGGCAGTGCACCTCGAGCAGAGCGTCCCCGCGCTGCCGGATCATGCGACGCGCGGCCAGCAGGCTCTCCACGTCGCGGTGTAGCACCCCGTGTGCGAGGAGCACGGCCTCGCCGGTGAGCGCCGACGCCGCCTCCTCGTGCAACGACTCCAACTCCCGCAGCGTCCTTCCCGCTTCCCGGGGGTCGTTCGCGTCCAGGGCATGGGCCAGGAGGCGCAGCAGGACCCGCTCGACGCCGGCCAGCAGCCCGCCCGCACGCGCCAGCCGTGCCTCGCGCCAGCCGTCCTCCAGCGCCGCGTCCGCCCGTCCTGAGCCGTACCGGAGGCCCATCCGCGCGCGCACCACGAGCGGGTGGACCAGGGAGTCGGGGATCAGGTCGAGCCAGCTCCTTGCCTGTGCGACATCGCCGCGGTAGCAGTGGATCTCGGCGACCAGGGCGCGAGCCAGCTGCCCGACGCCGTGCGCGCCGCCCGCTCGGCCCCGCAGCTCGATCGCGCGGGCCGCCGCCAGGGCCTCGTCCCAGCGCCCCGAGAGATAGCCGCCGACCACGGCGTGGTAGCGCCCGGCGGTGCTGTCCCCGGAGGCCCGGTACCGGTCGCCGAGCACGATGTGAAGCGCACCGGCCAGGTCGCCGTACGCGGCGGCGGTGGCCAACCCACCTCCGTCCGTTGCGCCGCCCACCTCGGCGCCGCCGGTCACCGCGGCCGCCAGCAGGCGCAGCTCCGCGTCCCCGGGGAGCGGCCCCTGGGTCGTCCCGCCGGCAGTCACGGGGTCGCCGGCGCGCCCAGGTCCCGGCTCCACCGCCCCCTGACCGATGCCGTACCGCCTGCCGAGCGCGACGAGCTCGGCGACCCCGGGCATCCGTTCGGGCACCGTGCGGGCTCCGGGGCCGGCGCCGTCGGAATCCGGGAGCCGGTGTTCGTGCAGCGCGGCCCAGGCCCATACCCGGGCGGTGAACTCCAGCTCGCCAGGGCCGACGTGGTGCGGCACGTCAAGACAGGCGAGCAACGGCTCGCCGAGCGCGAGGGCACTGGCGTGGTCGGCGTTCCGCAGGGCCAGGCCCGCCGCCTCGCGCAGCGTCCCCGGGGTGCCGGGATCGTGTGGCGACAACCGGCCGAGCGCCCACCGGTAGCTCCGCATCGCCTTCGCCGGGTCGCGCCGGGCATGGCTTCGTGCCACGGCCAGCAACAGCGGCGTCGCGACCGTGTCCTCGATCATCGGTCCGGCGGCGGCGACGTGGTCGGTCAGGCGCGGATGGGAGGCGCCCGCGGTGGCGGTGCCGAGGCGGCCTGCCACGGAGCAGGCGATGCGGGCGTGCAGGTCCCGCACGTCGTGGGAAGGCGACAGGGCCCGTAACGCCGCCGCGAACGCCGGGACGGCGAACGTGATCCGGCCGTCCTCGTCGACGGTCAGGACGCCCTCGCCGGCCAGCCCCTCGAACGTCCGGGAGCCGACGTCGGCGGGCGACGCCGGGTGCCGTTCGAGGAGGTACAGGTCCTCCAGCCGGAGTTCCGCGTTCCCGATCACGTGCGCCAGCGTGGTCGCCACCTCGGCGGCCTCGGTGTCCGGCCCCATGCTCCTTGGGACGAGCCGGCGCAGCCCCGCCGCGTCGGCGGCCAGCCGCAGCGCCTCCCGCGGGACGGTCAGGCCGAATCGGCCGTCCAGTTCGAGCAGCCCGCCGGCTTCCGCCCCGGCGGCCAGGAGGGAGAGCACGGCCCGGGGATTGCCCGCCAGCGGGCCAAGCGCCCACCGCACCGCGGTCAGCATCCCGGGGTCGGCCGGCCGGCCGAGCCGCCGCGCGATCAGGTCAGCCACCTCCTCCGGCGCCAGCGGCGCCAGGTCGAGTACGTCGCCGGCGGCGGCCGGCAACTCACCGGTGCCGGGCCCCGGGGACGTCGGCCGGGCCGCCAGGACCACGGGGACCCCGGCCGGGCGGAAGACCCGCAACACCAGCGACAGGGCGGACGCCGTGCGCGGCGGCAGCCGCTCCACGTGATCGCAGAGGAGGGCGAAGGGGGCGCGCGAGGCAGCGTCCCGCAACTGCTCGGAGATGGTGGAGAGCAGCGCCCACTCGCCCCGGTGGTCGACGGTTCGCGACTGGGCCCGGCGGATCGCCGTCACATGTCCGAGGAGCCGGCCGTCCGCCACCTCGGACAGCGCGCCGCAGACGGCGTCGGCCAGTTCGGCGGCGCCGGCCTCCCCCGCGTCGGAGTCCCGTGTGATCCGGAGTACCGGGACGCCCTCTCGGACGGCCATGGCCCGGCCCCGCTCCACCACCGCCGTCTTGCCGATGCCCGCCTCGCCGCGGACCAGCAGGGTCCCCGCCGCGTCGCTGGGCCGCAACGCCTCGGCGACCGCCTTGACATCCTCTTCCCTGCCGATGAAATATCCATCGGGCCGGTGCGTGATCACTGCCGTCACTCGTCTCCCGTTCCACGACCGACATGTCAGCTCGCCCAGCCATCGCCGAGCCCTCACGGACCAGATCCCTGTCGCGGTTGAGCCGGAAGGAAACCGACGGAGGCGAGTGGGTGTGAGAGTTCCGCAGCTGGTCGGTCGCGATCGCGAGTTGGGCGAGACGAACGCCCGGCTCCGCGGTCCCGGCGGCCCGCGCCTCGTCGTCGTGCGTGCCGAACCGGGCGGCGGGCGCACCTCTTTCGCACGCGCCCTGGCCGCGCGGCTGCGTGCCGAGGGGCTGCCGTGTCCGGTGCTCACCTGCGTGGCGGGGGACGAGGGGCGTCCGCTGCTGCTGGCGCTGCGGCTGGTCACCGCGGTGCGGGGGCACCGGGCCGGCGCCGTGCCGTCGCGCCCGGCCGACCGGCGGGGACTGCGAGCGCTGATCGCCCTCGAAGAGGGGGATGCGACGGCGATGGGGCACGCGCTCCGCGAAGCGCTGACCCGGTCGCCTTCCATGGTGGTCGTGGTCGACGACCTCCAGCGCGCCGACCCCGAGTCCCTGGCCCTGCTCGGCGGCTTCGGCGTCGAGCGCTGGGCGCCGGGTTTCCGGCTCGTCGTCACGGCCGTTCAGCGCGCCCCGGCGGGCGAGACGCCGCCCGCCGGGGACGATCCCCCTCTCGCACAACTGGTGCGCCGGGCGGCGGACGAGATCGTGCTGCGACGCCTGGCGGCACGGGAAGTGGGCGAGCTTCTGACCCGGCGGCTGGCCGCGACCCCCGATCCAGGCCTGGTCCGGCGGGTGCGGGAACTGAGTCGAGGCATCCCGGCGGCGGTCGACGCGCTGCTCGCCGGATGGACGCGGCAGGGCGCCATCCGGAACGTGGGGGGCCATGCCTTCCTGTCCTCCGAAGCGCCGGTGCCGGTGTTGCCGGACGACGACCGGTTCGTGGTGGCGCTGCGGGCGCTGGGCGAACCGGGCGGCACGGTGGCGAGGGCGCTGAGCGTCCTGTGGCCGCTCGGTCGGGCTGCTCCGGCGCTGGCGGCGGCATGGAGCGCCCTTTCGGCCGACGAGGTCCACGCCGGCATCCGCGGCCTGGTGAAGGCCGGTGTCATGGATCGTCTGCACGATGCGGACGGCCGTCTCACCCGGGGCTGGACCTTCCGCGTCCCGCTCGTGGAGCACGCCGTCCGGGAGCGCCTCGGGCCGGTGGAGCGCGCCCGGCTGTCGGCCGTGGCGGTGGAGGCGCTGTGGACGGCGGGCGAGCCGACGGTCACCGGCACCGGCCGCCGGCCGCCGGCGGCGTCCCTTCTTGACGAGGCCGACGCGGAAACCTATCTGCCTGACCGGATCGCCGAGGCGGGGGTGCTCGTCGACCGGCGGCGCGCCGCCGCCGACCTGACGGCCGCGGCGCAGCAGATCCATCCCGACCGCGGAGGCCGCGGCATGACGCGCTGGTTGCGAGCGGCACACCTGCTCGTCGACGAGCCGGCCGCCCGCGAGCTGGCACTGTTGCGGTACGGGAAGGGCGCCTACGTGGCCGGCGAGTACTCGGCCGCACGGGCCGCCGCCGAGACGATCCTGCGGGAGCCGGTCCAGGGCCTGACGGCGATCACGCTGCAGGACACCGCCGTGCTGCTGGTGGCCGCGGCGGCTGGCGAGGGCAACCGGCCGCTGCTGGACCGGATCGCCGCCGAGTCGTGGTGGCGCGAGTCACCGCTTCCGACCGCGGCCGTCCTTTCGGCTCGGGCGCTGGCGCTGAGCCAGTCGCAGCGGTGGCGGGAGACCCGGGACCTGCTGGCGCGCACCGCGTCCCTGTGGAACGCCGACCCTCTCGTCCGGGTGCTGCCCGAGTGGTTCGGGGCGTGCGCGGAGTGGGTGCTGGGCCGGCCGGACCGGTTCAGACGCGCCGTCGCCACCCCGCTCGCTCCCGAGCTGCCTCCCGAGTGGGCGTACTCACTGACGACCTCACAGTTCGATCAGCTGCTCGGCGCCCGGGACCTGGCCGCGGCGACCGCCCTGCTTTCCGCCCGAGGGCTGCCGGTGGAGGCGCTTCCCCCGTACAGCCGGTTCCTCAGGGCGGACCTTCTGGGGCGGTGGGACGAGGCGCTGACGCTGGCCCGCGGCATGCTGGCCGACGGCCGGACGTTCAGCCCGGCCCCGGGCCACCACCTGCTCCACGCCCGGTGGGCGGCCATCCTGCTCGCCCAAGGTCGCGCCACGAGCGCCACCCGCCTGCTGCGGAGTGTGCGCGGCGACCGGGAGGGACAGCTGGAGCTCTTCCTCGACCATGCGGAGGCCGAGGTGGGCCGCGCCCTGGGCGACACCGGCTCGGCCGAGCGACTCCTGCGGCGAGGGCTGCGCGAGGCCGAGGCGCGGGGGCAGGTCTACGGCACGGACGAGCTGTGGGCCAGCCTGGCCGCTCTCCAACGGGAAACAGGCCGGCTGGACGAGGCGGCTCACTCGGCGGTGCGCCTCAGGCGCACCGCGGAACGGCTCGGCAGCGGCCGGGCCCACCTGCTGTCCCTGCTGGTCAGCGCCGATGTCCTGCCGAGGGAGGACACGGACGCCACGCGCCGGCTGTTGCTGGAGGCCGTGGCGCTCGCCCGCTCCCGGGACCAACCGTTCGAGACCGCGGCCACCCTGTCCGCCGTGGCCCGCGCCGGGGTCGGCCCGAAGGAACAGCTGTACGAGGCCTACGAACTGTTCGGCGAGACGGGCGCCGCCCTGTGGCGCTTTCACACCCGCACGGCGATGCGCGAGGCGGCGCTGTCCGTCCCCGGCCGCAGACAGGTCGCCGAGGAGAACGACCGGCTCCTGGCCACCCTGGTCGCCGAGGGGCTCAGCAACCGTCGGATCGCCGTTCTGCTCCGGCTCACCGAGGAGGCGGTGGCCACCCGCCTCAGCCGGCTCCTGACCCGCACGGGGCTGCGTTCCAGGGCGGAGGTGGCGACGCTGCTGCTGGCCGGAGACCCGTTGACCGTCACGGACCGCTGATCTTCATTCGCGTAAGGTTTCCCTCCCTTTCCGCGCCTACCGATGATTGCGATGGGAAACCGCAATCACGCGTGCGACCATTACTGGGTAATCGACATACAGCCGACATCCGTTCACGTGTAAGGAGAGAGAATGCGTCACCTTGTTCGTGAAATTCCCTCCTCTGAATCCCTCCGTTTCTCACACGGAAATGCGGAGGCCCCCGGTGACTCGTTAAACGTGGTCCGCCCCGACGGGATCAGGGTCTCGACGACGGCCGCCATGGACGACCCCCGCCACTGGCGTCCCCGCACGCCGGAACAGGACAAGGAGAGCCAGGAGAAAGAACAGCCGCCCGTCGAGCAGCGGGCGGCGGTCTGAGGAATTCCGCGGGCGTGTGACTGATCGCCCGGCGGTATGGCGGAAGAACGCCGAACGATCGCGGACTCGACCGCCGTGCCTCAGCGGAGTGCGTCGGCCGCGTTCGCTCGGCGGCTCACCGGGTCTCCGCCCGTTCAGGCCCCGGCGGCGGACAGCGGTCCGACCGGGGTCAGCCGGCAGCCGACGGTCCGCGCCGCCCGTATGGTGACGCCCACCTCGATCGGCACCTCCTCCTCCAGGCCGGAGAATTGGTAGCGCTGGAGGAACATCGCCACGGCCAACTTCATCTGGAGCATCGCGAAGTGGTTGCCGATGCAGGAACGCGGACCGCCGCCGAGGGGGAACCAGGCGTACCGCGGCCGGCCGTTCGCCCGCTCCGGGCGAAAGCGGTCCGGGTCGTAGCGCTCGGGCTCCGGCCAGTAGGAGGGATGGCGGTGGGTCACCCAAGGGCACACGTAGACGTGGGAGCCCGCCGGGATGGCGTACCCGTCGACGACCGCGGCCCGCGCCGCGCGCCGGATGAGCACGGGGGCCGCCGGGTAGAGGCGCATCGCCTCCTTCAGCGCCCGCTCGACGGCGGGCATGGCGTCCAGGTCCCCGGGGGTGGGCCGTCGAGCGCCCAACGTGGAGAGCACCTCGGCGCGGGTGTCGCTCTGCACGTCCCCGTGCCGCGCCAGCAGGTGCATGGCGAACGTCAGCGAGGTGGCGGTGGTGTCCGAGCCGGCCAGCAGGAAGACCAGTGCCTGGTCCCGCAGTTCCCGGTCGGTGAGCGGGCTGTCCTCGTCGCTGCGCGCGTTGATCAGCAGCGTCAGCAGGTCGTCGGCCCCACCCTGCCGTGAGGCGCCGCCGCTCGCCCGGCGCTGCTCGATGAACCGGTCGCACAGGGCGTACAGCTCCGCCTGGGCCGCCGCCGCCCGGCGATTGGCCGGGGTCGGGACCGACCGGGGGAGGTTCAGGGGCATCAGGCCGCGCTTCAGGGTGTACATGCCGAGTATCGGCATGCAGCGCCGCACTACCGCGGCCGCCTCCTCGGCGTCCGCGCCGAACAGGATGCGGGTGATCATGCGCACGGTCAGCCGGCTCATGTCCTCGTTGAGGTCGGCCCCCGTTCCACCGCTCGCCTCCCACTCCCCGCACAGTCTTTCGATCTCGTCGCACACAGCGTCGGCGTACTCCGCCACCTTCCGTTTGGTGAAGAGCGGGGAGAGGAGCCTGCGTTGGCGCAGATGGTCCTCGTCCAGGCTGGACAGCAGCCCGTTGCCGAAGGTCTCGCGCATCTCGAGCGAGAAGGCGTCGTCCTTGCGGAAGTCGGCGGCCTGTGAGGCGAGCACCTGCTGGGCGCCCGCGGCGGAGAAGACGAAGTAGATCTCACTGCGCAGGCCGGGAGGACCGGCCAGGATCCGCACGACGTCGCCGTGCTCCCTGCGCGCGCGCTCGTAGGTTCCCAGGGGGTCCCGCCGCAGGTCCAGGATGGAGCCAAGCAGGGGAAGTCCGCTGGCGGTGGGCACCTCGATCGGATTCATCCCGTATCCCTTTCGGACTCTCGACCAGACGGCCGTCGCCGGCCCGGCCCCGCGCCGCGGGGCGGGGCCGGCGTGCCGCGTCTCTTCCAAGTCCACTCGCTCGCAACCACGTTCGACAGGGGAACGCGGTGGCGGCGTGTCGTCCGTGCCCCACGCATGTGCGCTTGTGCACCGGGCGCCGGCCGTGTCGGACGGCCCCGCCTGGACCCGGGTCTTCGCGGGCGCCTACCTGACGAGGTTCGTCGACAGGGCGTGATGGGCCTCGTAGCCGTCCAGGCGGCTGACCACGGCGCGGACCCGCGGCCGTCTCGCGTGGGGCAGCAGTCGCCTCCGCAGGTCGAGCAGCCGCTCGGCGGTGCGGGGGCAGCGGATGTGGCCGCAGGTGTCGAGCAGCCGCTCGGTGCTGGCGCAGGCCTGCTCCACCCGGCCTTCGAGCAGCAGGACCTCGCTGAGCCTGGCGAGCGTCAGCGCCTGGGCCCGGCGTGCCTGGGCCGGCCGGTTCCGCAGCGAGGTGGCGAACGCCGAGGCGGCCTTCCCGTAGTCGCCGAGGGCCTGGTGCACCAGGCCGCGCTGGTAGTGCAGGGCCGCCACCGGGTAGTCGCCGAACGGCGTGGCCGGATCCGAGTCCCGCCCGCCGTGGAGCTCGATGGCGTCGGAGAGCGCCGACAGCGACGGACGGGCGTCGCCGCACGCGGCGCGGGCCACGGCGAGATGGCTCATCAGGAACGATCTGACGGCCGGCGGGGAGTCCTCGGGCGCGGCCGCCAGCGCCAACTCGGCCAGCTCCGTGTCGTGGTGCCCCAACTGGCCGAGCTGCGCGCTCATCGCCCGCAGGGTGACGGCGTACAGGGTCCGGTCCCGCGCCTCGACCGCCAACTGGGCGGCGACGTTGAAGTACTGCTGGGCCGCGCCCGCCTGGCCGCAGTCCACGCACATGCGGGCCAGGAGATGAGTGAGCCGCGACAGTTGGCCGAGGATCCGCTTCTCCGTCTCCGGATCGGCCCTCGCGGTGAGGAACGCGGCACCGTCGGTGGCGAGGTAGGCGGGCAGCGCCGTGCGTCCGTGCCCGGCCCCGAAGGTGTTGATGGTCTCCGCGTAGTAGGAGGTGGCGTACTCGAGGGCCTCCAACTCGCCGGCGCCCAGTTGCCGTGCCCCCGTCATCGGGGCGGGGCTCGGCTCCGACCAGGCCGGGGGCACGTTGGCCAGCCGGAAGGGAAGAGCACGGAACGCCCGTCGGGTGACAGGGCCGGTGTCCGCCGCGGTCAGCATCGCCAGCGCGGCACGCGCGCAGCCCCCGGTCGCCCGTAACGCGTCCATCGGCTGGTCGGGGACGAGCGAGAGGCCCGTCTCCTGCACCGTGACGAGCCGGCCGGTGTGCCGGGAGAGCGCCTCGGCCACCAGGGCGGGGACCGGCGCCGGTGGTCGCGAGCCCGCGAGCCAGCTCGCGACGGACTTCCGTGAGTAGCGGAGCACCCTGTTGGTCTCCGCGGCGGCCTGGTTGACGGAGCGAGCCAGTGCTTCGCCGGACAGCCCCGCCTCCGATAAGAGTCGCTTCAGAGCGTGGTTGGGCTCGTTGCGGGCCAAGTCAACTCCTGTAATCCGGACGGTGAGGGGAGCGCGCGGGTGACGCGGGCCGGATAAGGGATGCCGTGCGGTACGGGGGTCGCGGCGCGGCCGGCCGACCTGTTCTCAATCGTCATCGTTTCCACCGCGCTCGTAAAGAGGGCCACCCTTTCGTTTTCGGCCTGTTGGCAGATGTGGAACACCACCGCAACGCGAATCTCACAAGGGCACAAGAAGGGGACTCGTCCGACATCGACGGCACCCGGTAAGTCTTGGCCCGCCGGATGGTCGCCCGTTTCACTGGAGTAGTCGCCGAGCTCGGCGAAATCGACCCTCCACACATCCACGGCATGTCCCCACCCAGGCGCGAAGCGGCTCTCGGGGCCGGCCCGGAAAATCACGGGAGCGGGAGACAACACCCATGCAGGATGCAAAGGCCCCCAGCCGCACGGCTGCGGACTTCGTCAAGGACACACTGGCCGAGTGCCGTCAGGCCACTTTGCCCGCGTTACGCGAGGCGGTCGAGGAACTCCACCCCCGACTGGCCCGTGTCAGCGCCTATCACCTGGGCTGGTGCGAGCGTGACGGCACACCCACCGACCTCCACCCCGGGAAGCTGATGCGGGCCGCCCTGACGCTCCTCTCCGCACGGGCCTTCGGGGCCGGTACGGCGACCGCCGTACCCGGTGCCGTCGCGGTGGAGCTGGTGCACAACTTCTCGTTGCTGCACGACGACCTGATGGACGCCGACGAGACGCGCCGCGGCCGTCCGGCTGCCTGGGTGGTCTTCGGGCCCGGGCTGGCCGTCCTGGCCGGCGACGCGCTGTTGAGCCAGGCGACGTGTGTCCTCGCCGACGCGGACGACACCCCGCCGCACCGGGCCTCCCGGGCGCTGGCGCGGGCGGTGGACACCATCATCCGCGGTCAGGCGGCGGACCTCGCGCTCAACCGGTTCCCCGTGGACCGGGTCACCACCGAGGACTACCTGACGGCCTGTGCCAAGACCACGGGGCTGTTGTGCGGTTCGGTCGAGGTGGGCGCCGCGCTGGCCGGCGCGCCTCTCCCGGCCGTGCGGGCGCTCCGCGCGGCGGCCTGGAACCTGGGCGTGGCCTGGCAGGTCGCCGACGACATCGAGAGTATCTGGGGCGACACCGCCGACAGCGGCAAGCCCCCGTTCGGGGACCTGCGGCAGCGCAAGCGCACCTATCCGGTGATCGCCGCCCTCAGGTCCGGTACCCCCGCCGGCCGCCGGCTGGCCGCGCGGCTGCGCTCCGACGCCGAGAAGGAGCCCACCGACGCCGAACTACCCGTCCTCGCCGACCTCGTCGAGCAGGCCGGTGGGCGCGCGGAGGCCGAGCGGTCCGCCCGCGAGCATCTCGACCGCGCGCTGCGGGGGCTGGAGCAGGCGGGGGACGCGGCCACCGCCGAGAACGGCCTCACCGCCGTGTTCCGGCAGGTGGTCGACCGCCACCACTGGCAGCGCCCGACGGCCGAGCCGGGCCACACGACGGCAGGAGCGACCAGGTGACCACGACCGATCGGGCACGGGTGCGCGAGGCAGTGGCGACGCCCGGCGACGGCGCCCGCCCGGAGACCTGGTTGCGCTACGCCAGGGAGGTGACCGACCCGGTCCTGCGCGAGGCCGTCTCCACCCTGCACGAGCAGGCGCGGAACGTCGTCGGATACCACCTCGGCTGGTGGGACGGGCAAGGCCGGCCCGTGTCGGCCGGCTGGGGAAAGGCAGTGCGCCCCGCCCTGGCCCTCCTCGCCGCCCGCGCCGTCGGCGGCCGCCCCGAGGTGGCCGCCGACGCCGCGGCGGCCGTACAACTCGCCCACGACTCCTCGCTGTTGCACGACGACATCATCGATAGGGACGACACGCGGCGGCATCGTCCCACCGCCTGGAGAGTCTTCGGCATTCCAGGCGCGCTCCTGGCGGGCGACGCGATGCTCACCCTGGCGGTGTCCCTCACCCAGCGGGCCGACCCGGGCGCGCGCTCCGCCGCGGCGCTGAACGAGGCCGTACAGCAGTTCATCGGTGGCCAGTTGGAGGACATGGCCTTCGAGGGACGGGCCGATGTCTCCCTCAGCGAGTGCACCACCATGGCCGCGCGCAAGACCGGTGCCCTCATCGGGGTTGCCTGCCGCCTCGGCGCGCTGGCCGCGGGCGCCGACGAGGCCCGGGCGGCGTCACTGGACGCCTTCGGCCGGGCCCTGGGGCTCGCCTTCCAGCACGTGGACGACCTCCTCGGCATCTGGGGTGACCCGGAGCTGACCGGGAAGCCGGCCGGCGCCGACCTCCACGCCAGGAAGAAGAGCCTCCCGGTGGTCGCCGCCCTGACCGCCGGAGGCCCCGAGTCCGCGGAGCTGGCCGACCGGTACGCCCGCGATCCCGCGCTGGACGACGCCGAGACCCTGCGCCGCACAGCCGATCTCGTCGAACGGGCCGGCGGGCGGAGCGCGTCCGCCGACAGCGCCCGCCGATACCTGTTCGAAGCCCTGCGCCACCTGGACGACGCCCGCCCACCGGAATCCGCCGGCCGTCCGCTCCGCGCCCTGGCCAGGTGGCTCGTCGACCGCGACCACTGACACCCCAGCCACGCCACAGACAAGGAGAAGCACCGTGCGAAGTCCCGTCCCGGATCCGGTCCTGGAGACCGTGCTGCCGCGGTGGCCCTTCCCCGCCGCGCCCCCACGGGACCCCGACGACGTCGAGGCCGTCGAGCGCGCCGGCGAGGAGTGGGCCCGGCGGTTCGGCCTGATCGACTCGGGCCCGGCCCCGCACCCGCTGCGCCGCCTGTGTGCCGGCGAGCTGGTCAGCTACGGTTACCCCCGGGCCGACGCCGGCATGCGCGTCCTGATCACGCAGTGGACGATCTGGTACTTCAACCTCGACGACCACTTCGAGGACGGGGCCGCCGGCACCAGCGCCGAGGCCGCCGAACAGGCGGCGACGCCGCTGCGCCGGATCGTTGACGCGGCCAGGCACCGCGGCCCGACACCGCGCACCGACGACGCCCTGCAGCGGTCGCTCGCCGATCTGCTGGAGCGCACGGGCGCGGTCATGGCTCCGGTGCAGTTCCACGAGCTCCTCACCCACCTCGACGACTACTTCACCTCCCTGGTCGTGGAGTCGGACTACCGGGCACGCGGTGTCCTGCCGGGTGTCGACGCCTACATCGCGCTACGCAGGGACACCGGTCCCGTGCTTCCGCTGCTGGACTTCGTGGAGCAGACGGAGTCCGTACGCCTTCCGGCGCGCTTCTACGGCACGCCCGAGTACACCGAGATGATCGGCTGCGCCGCCGACATCGCTTCCTGGATCAACGATCTGTGCTCCGTGTCGAAGGAGCTGGACCGGCCGGACGCCTACAACCTGGTCGTCCTTCTGCACCGCCTGGAGCACAAGTCGCTGCAGGACGCCGCCGTCGAGACGCTCGACCGGATCGGGCAGCGTGTGCGGTCGTTGGAGGGCGCGCTCCGGCGGATCGCCGATCCCGGCTCCTGCCATGCCTACACGGGAGCCGAGATCGCGGCCGTCCGGGCCTGGGCGAACGGTCTGCTCTCCTTCCAGAGCCACGTCGAGTGGTACCTGCGGCACACCCGGTACGACCGTGCCGAGCCGGAGCGGGAGATGTCCGTATGAGCGGGGTGCTGCCCAGGACCACCGGGCGGGGCGCCGAGGCGGCGGGCGGTCGGCCGCACGTCGTCGTGGTCGGCGCGGGCATCGCGGGACTCACCAGCGCCTACCTGCTGCAACGGCGCGGCTGCCGGGTCACCGTGCTGGAGCGCTCGGGTCCGGAGTACGCGGGTGGACGGATGTCGTCGATCCGCCGGGACGGATTCTACCTGGACACCGGCGCCTCCCTGCTGTCCCGCCGATACCGCGCGATGCTGCGCCTGGCCGACATGGTGGGCATCGGTGACCGCGTCCTGCCCTCCTCCGACGTCGTCGGCCTCATGCGGGACCGCCGGGTGCACCACGTACGGGTGGGCTCGCTGCCTCGGATGGCTGCCGGGTTGCTGCGCTTCGCGCCGTTCCCCGGCGACCTGCCGAAGCTGATGGCGGACCACCTACGGATCCGCGGGGCCCTTGACTGGTACGACATGTCGGCGGCCGCCCGGCACGACGGGGAGTCCGTCGCGGGCTACGCGGCCCGCCGGGGCCTGCGCCCGGGCACGGTCGACCACCTGCTCGACCCGCTGTGCATGCTCGCGTCGCTCCAGGACGTCGAACGCACCTCGTCCATCGCCCCCTTCATGCTGCTCAACTCGCTCCTCGGTGGCGGCGGTCTCTTCACCTTCGAGGAGGGCGTCGGGCAGCTGCCGCGCTCCCTGGCGGCGCGGCTGTCCGTCACGTACCACGCCCGGGTCCACCAGGTCGAGGAGAGCTCCGCCGGGGTGTCCGTCACCTGGCAGGCGGGGGACGGCGCCGGTGAGCGCACCGAGCGGGCCGATGCCTGTGTGCTGGCCGTGCCCGTGTCGCAGACGCTCGATCTCTACGGACAACTGGGGCGGCCGTTCGCCGACTTCTTCCGGCAGGTCGAGTACACCGGCAGCGTCCACGTGGCGTTCGGCCTGGACCGGCCCACCGCCGAGCGGGCCGTGATGGTCAACGTGCCGCGGGCCGAACATCCGGCGCTGGTGGGCGTGATTCTGCCGCACAACACCGCCCCCGGCCGGGTGCCCGATGGCCGCGGCCTGGTCATGGCGCACTTCCGGGGTTCCTGGTCGGACCGGCACCGGGACCTGCCGGAGGAACGGCTGGTCGACCACGCCCGGGCCGCGCTGCGGTCGGTGGGGCTGGCCCCGGAGATCGAGGGCCACACCGTCATGACGCACGTGTTGCGGCCCGGCCAGTGCGTGGTCTTCAGGCGCCCCGGTGACTACCGCGAGCTGGCCCGGCTCAGCGGCGCCTGGCCGAGCGACTCGCGCGTCCGGCTCGCCGGGGGCGACTTCTTCACCCAGTCCAGCACCCACCACAGCATCTGCTCGGGCGCCACCGCGGCCCGCCGGCTCGCCGACCGGCTCGGCCTGACCGCCGGTGAGCGCCGTTCGCACGAACTCACACTCGCCTCCACCCGGATGAAGGGACGCCCGTGAACACCGCAGGAAACGGAGAACCGATCGTCGTCGTCGGAGCCGGCATCGCCGGCATGACCGCCGCCTTCCGCCTCCAGCAGGCCGGCCACCCGGTCAGGGTCCTGGAGGCGGAGGACCGCGCCGGCGGCCGCATGCGCACCGTGGAACGCGCCGGCTACCACATGGACCTCGCGGCCATCCTGCTGATCCAGAACTACACGCAGATGCTCGACCTGGTGCGCGACCTCGGCATCGAGGACACCACCCTGCCCACCAACAACGTCGTCGGCATCAAGCGGAACGGCCGCGTCCACCGCATCCGGGCCAACAAGCCGACCGACCTCAAGCGCTCGGGTCTCGTGCCGTGGTCCTCGATGCCCGCCATGACGCGCCTGCAGGCGGACCTGAACCGGTACCAGGGCCGGCTGCGGTGGGACAGCGACCTCGGTGAGGCGGCGTCGCTCGACACCGAGACCGCCACCGAATACGCCGAGCGCCGCCTCGACAAGGATCTCCACGACTACCTCGTCGACCCGATGAGCGCGATGTTCTTCAACTCGCCTCCCGACCTCTCGGTGATCAACTTCCTGTTCTCGATGCCGGCGGTCAACGCCGAGTGGTTCAACTTCCACGACCGGGTCGACACCCTCACCACGGCGCTCGCCGCCCGGCTGAACGTGGAGACCAACGCCGAGGTCACGCTGGTCGAGGAGACCCCCGACGGGGTCCGGGTGCACTGGAGCCGCGCCGGCGAGCCGGACCACGTGGAGGAGGCCGCGGCCGCGGTGGTCGCCCTGCCGGGCCCGATCGCCGCCCGGCTCTGCCCCGGCCTGGCGCCCGCGAGCCTCGCCTACCTGGAGAACCTGCCGTACGTGCCGGACATCCACGTCTACTTCGGGGTGGACAGCAAGCCGAGCGAGACAGCCACCTGTGTCCTGTTCCCCACCCGGGAACACGCCGACCTCGGCGTCATCACCTTCAACCACAACTTCGCGCCCGGCCGCGCCCCGGCCGGCCACGCCCTGCTGACCAGCTACTACCGCTACCCGTGGGCGATCCGGCACTGGGACACGGACGACGACACGGTGGTGGAACTGACCCACGAGGTGCACCGACAGGCCTGGCCCGAGTTGGCCCGGCACATCGAGGCGCACCAGGACATGGCCTACGTGCAGCGGTGGAAGAACGGCGTCATCCTGCGCAAGCCCGGCGACTACGCGCGGCTGCGCGAGTTCAACCGCGGCCTCGACCCGAGGTCCCGCATCCAGCTCGCCGGGGACTACCTGGCCTTCAGCGCCACCAACTCCGCCCTCGTCACCGGGGAGCGGGCGGCCGACCGGGTGCGGCAGGTCGTGACCACCGGAGTGGTCGGCGCCGGCCGCGGCTGACCCGTCCGTCGTGCCTCTCCCCGGCGTGGTGCGCCGGGGAGGGCACGGCCGGAGTCCCACCCACCGTGCACCTCTCAGCAGGACCCAGCAGGACTCCAGAAGGACCCCCAGGAGGAGGGAACCCCGGAACGTGTCCACACACCACGTGCCCGAGACCGAGGAGCGGCGGGCCGCGACGGGCAGGGCTCACGGCAAGGTCATCGTGCTGGGCGAGCACGCGGTGGTCTACGGCGCCCCGGCGCTGGCGCTTCCGGTGCCGGCCCTGAGCTGCCGAGCCACCGTGCGCCTCCGTGGCCGACCAGAACCCGGACCACTCGTGATCCGCCGAGCCGGCCCGTCGTCGGACGGGCCGGCGGAGTCGGCGGAAGAGGAAGCACCCGAGGAACTCCGGCTGCTGGTCGACGCCTTCGCGCGGCGGGCCGGCCTCGCCGAGGCCCCGGACGTCGAGGTGCTGATCGAGAGCCGGGTGCCGCCCGCCCGCGGGCTCGGCTCCAGCGCGGCGACCGCACGCGCGCTGGTCCACGCGCTCGACGGACTCTTCGGAACCGGACTCAGCGACCGCGAACTCTTCGACCTGGTACAGGTGTCGGAGCAGTCGGCGCACGGCCTGGCCAGCGGAATCGACGCGCTGGCCACCGGCTCGGCCGGTCTCGTGCTGCTGGCGAACGGCCGGCCCAGCGCTCCGCCGGTGGGCGCCGAATGCCAGGTCGTCGTGGCGGACAGCGGGAGCGGCCCGGGTACGAGAAGGGCCGTCGCCATGCTGCGGGACGCCTTCACCCGGGCGCCGGCCCGGCGCGCCGAGTTCCTCGACCGGTCGGCCGAGCTGGCCACGGCGGCACTCGGCGACCTGGCGCACGGGCGCCTGCCCGAGTTGGGCCGACGGCTCACCGACGGCCACCGCCTGCTCGCCGGTCTCGGCCTCACGACGAAGCGCACCGACGCGCTGGCGCGTTCCGCCCTCGACGCGGGCGCGTTGGGCGCCAAGATGAGCGGCGGCGGACTCGGCGGCTGCGTCATCGCCCTGGCGGCGACGCCGCGAGAGGCCGAGGCGGTCGCCGGGCTGCTCGCCCGCGAGCACGGCGTTCCCACGTGGACCGTGCCGGTGACGAGGGAGGCCGGGCATGACCGCATCTGAGCTGACGGGTGCTGAGCCGACAGGGTCCACACTCACGGGGACCGGGCACGCGGTCGCGGTGGCCCATCCCAACATCGCGCTGATCAAGTACTGGGGCAAGCGCGACGAGCGGCTGGTGCTGCCCTTCACCGACAGCCTCTCGCTGACCCTCGACGTGTTCCCCACCACGACCTCCGTGCGGCTCGCCCCGGCCGCCGAGGCGGACGCGGTGGTGATGGACGGCGTACCCGCCCGGGATGAGCGGCTGCGGCGTGTGACCGCTTTCCTCGACCTGGTGCGCGACCGGGCCGGGCGGCGCGAGCGGGCCGTCGTGGACACCCGCAACACGGTGCCGGTGGGTGCCGGGCTCGCCTCGTCGGCCAGCGGCTTCGCGGCTCTGGCGCTGGCCGCGGCCGACGCCTACGGGCTGCCCACGGAGCCGCGGGCGCTGTCCCGGCTGGCCCGGCGCGGCTCGGGATCGGCCGCGCGGTCGGTATTCGGCGGCTTCGTCGTCTGGCACGCCGGCCCCGTGGACGCCCCCGACCCCGACGTGGCCTCGTACGCGGAGCCGGTCGGTGACGCCCGGCTCGACGCCGCGTTGGTGGCGGTCGTGTTGGAAGCGGGCCCGAAGTCGGTCTCCAGCCGCGAGGCCATGCGACGCACGGTCGCCACCTCTCCGCGCTACCCGGAGTGGGTGGCGGCGAGCCGCGCGGAGCTGGTGCGGATGCGGCAGGCGCTGCGGGTGGGCGACCTGGACACCGTGGGCGGGATCGCGGAACGCAACGCACTTGGCATGCACGCAACAATGGAGGCGGCGTCGCCGCCGGTCCGCTACCTGACCGACGCCTCGGCGACGGCCCTCGACACGGTCCGCGCCCTGCGCGCGGAAGGCGTCGGGGCCTGGGCCACGATGGACGCCGGCCCCAACGTCAAGGTGCTGTGCGCCGCCGCCGACGCGGAGCGGGTGGCCGCGCGAATGCGCGCCGCGACCCACGCCCGGGTCGTCGTCGCCCGCGGCGGCCCCGGCGCCACGCTGCGTGCGGAGGCCGGCTGATGTGGGAACCGGTGACCCGCCGGGCGCCCGGCAAGCTCCTCGTGGCCGGGGAGTACGCGGTGCTCGAGCCGGGACGGCCGGCGATCGTCGTGGCGGTCGACCGGTACGTCACCGTCACGGCGTCCGCCGCCGAAGGCGCCGATGTCGTCGTCGACACCGACCTGCTCGACCACGAGGTCCCCTTCCGTCGGGACCGGGGAAGGCTGCGCACCCTCGCCCCGGCGGACACCGAGCACGCGCGCGGCACGCTCGCCCACCTGGTCTCCACCGTCGAGGTCGTCGAACGACTGCGGGCCGAACAGGGGTTGCCGCTCACGCCACTTCGGCTCACGGTGCGCAGCGGCCTGCATGAACGGGGCGTCAAGGTCGGGCTCGGATCGAGCGCCGCGGTCACCGTCGCGACCACCGAGGCCGTGACCGACCTCTACGGCATGCGGCTGCCACGCGAGGACCGCTTCCGGCTCGCCCTGCTGTCCAGCGTCCGGATCGACGCCGGCCCCTCCGGCGCCGACCTCGCGGCCAGCACCTGGCACGGCTGGATCGCCTACCGCGCCCCGGACCGGGGAGTCCTTCGGCGGAGCCTGCGCCACAACGGCGTGTCCAAGACCCTGGCCTCCCCCTGGCCGGACCTCTCGATCCGGACGCTGCCACCGCCGCGGGGCCTCGACCTCCGGGTGGGCTGGAGCGGCAGTCCGGCCTCCACCTCGGCCCTGGTCGCCGACCTCACCGCGAGCGCCTGGTGGCGCGGCACCGCCCGGACCGGCTTCCTCGCGGAGAGCGAGCGCTGCGTGACCGCCGGAGTGCGCGCGCTCGAACGGGGAGAGCCGGACGGACTCCTCGACGCCGTCCGGACCGCCCGCCACCTCCTCGCCCGCATGGACGCGGCCGTCTCGCTCGGTCTGTTCACCGAGCGGCTGACCCGGCTCTGCGACGCGGCCGAGGCCTGCGGCGGCGCGGCCAAACCGTCCGGCGCGGGCGGCGGCGACTGCGGCATCGCCCTGCTGCCCGACCGCCACCCGCCCTCGGCCCTGCGCACCCGCTGGGCGCGGGCCGGCATCACCACGCTGCCGCTCCGGGTGACCGACCCCCCATCCCTCTCCCCCCGAGGACACCCCTGATGACCGGAAACCGAAAGGACGAGCACGTCAGGCTCGCCATCGCCCAACGCTCCCCCGAACACCCCCCCGTGCCCAGCCAGTTCGACGAGGTGCGCTTCCTGCACCACGCCCTGGCCGGCACCGACCGGGCGCGGGTCTCCCTGCGGACCGGCTTCGCCGGAGTCGAGTGGCCCGCCCCGCTCTACGTCAACGCCATGACGGGCGGCAGCGAACAGACCGGGGACATCAACCGCGACCTCGCCATCGCCGCGCGGGAGACCGGGCTGCCCATCGCCACCGGCTCGCTGAGCCCCTACCTGAAGGACCCGTCCACCGCCGCCACCTTCACCCCCGTGCGCCGCGAGCACCCCGACGGGTTCGTGATGGCCAACCTCAACGCGAACGCCACCCCGGAACAGGCCCGCCGGGCGGTCGACCTGATCGAGGCCGACGCCCTCCAGATCCATCTCAACACCGTGCAGGAGACGGTGATGCCGGAGGGCGACCGCTCCTTCGGCCACTGGCCGGCCGCCATCGAGGCGATCGTCGCCGCCGTCGAGGTGCCGGTGATCGTCAAGGAGGTGGGGTTCGGGCTGAGCGGCCGGACCGTCGAACGCCTCGCCTCACTCGGTGTACATGCCGCCGACGTCGCCGGACGCGGCGGCACCAACTTCGCCCGGATCGAGAACGGCCGCCGTGCCCACCCCGACTACGCCTACCTGGACGACTGGGGACTGAGCACCCCGGCCGCGCTGCTCGACGCCCGCGGCCACGGCCTGCCGCTGCTCGCCTCGGGCGGCGTGCGCCACCCGCTGGACGCGGCACGCGCGCTCGCACTCGGCGCCCACGCGGTCGGCGCGTCCGGCGGCTTCCTCGCCGTCCTGCTCGACGGCGGCGTGGCCGCGCTCGTACGGCACATCACCGCCTGGCTCGACCAGCTCACCGCCCTGATGACGATGCTCGGCGCGCACAGCCCGGCCGCACTCGCCGACTGCGACGTGCTGGTGACCGGCTCGCTGCGCGCGTTCTGCCACGACCGCGGCATCGACCTGGGGACCACGAAGGGAGATCCCGTATGACCGTCACGACCGACGCCGCCAGGTCGGGCCCCGGGCTCGCGACGGCGGCCGTCCCGCTCCGCTGGGTGGGCCCGCTGCGCGTCTCCGGAAATGTCGCCACCGCCGAGACCGAGGTCCCGCTGGCCACCTACGAGACCCCGCTGTGGCCCTCGGTGGGCCGCGGCGCGAAGATCTCCCGACTGACGGAGGACGGCATCAGGGCCACCCTGGTGGACGAGCGGATGACCCGCTCCGTCCTGGTCGAGGCCACCGACGCGGCGGCGGCCCACGCCGCCGCCCGAGCGATCCACGCGACCCTGGACGAGCTGCGCGCGGTCACCCGCCGCGGCAGCCGGTTCGCCGAACTGCTCGCGGTACGCGACGAGATCGCGGGGTCACTGCTCTTCCTGCGCTTCGAGTTCGCCACGGGCGACGCCTCAGGACACAACATGGCCACCCTCGCCGCCGACGCCATCCTCGCCCACCTGCTCGCCACCGTGCCGGGGATCCGCTACGGCTCCATCTCCGCGAACTACTGCACGGACAAGAAGGCCACCGCCATCAACGGCATCCTCGGCCGCGGCAAGAACGTGATCGCGGAGATCCTCGTCCCCCGACAGGTGGTGGTCGAGCGCCTGCACACCACCGCCGCCAAACTCGCCGCGCTCAACACGAACAAGAACCTGGTCGGCACCCTGCTCGCCGGCGGCATCCGCTCGGCGAACGCCCACTACGCCAACATGCTGCTCGCCTTCTACCTGGCCACCGGCCAGGACGCGGCGAACATCGTCGAGGGCTCGCAGGGCGTCACCCTCGTCGAGGACCGCGAAGGCGACCTGTACTTCTCCTGCACCCTTCCCAACCTCATCGTCGGCTCGGTGGGCAACGGCAAGGGCCTCGACTTCGTCGACGCCAACCTGCGCCGCCTCGGCTGCCAGGAGGACCGGCCCGTCGGGGACAACGCCCGGCGCCTCGCGGTGCTGGCCGCCGCCACCGTGCTCTGCGGCGAACTGTCGCTGCTCGCGGCGCAGACCAATCCGGGCGAACTGATGAAGGCCCACACCCGCCTCGAACGCCACAACGGAGACACCCATGCCTGACCCCGCCATCGGCATCCACGACCTGTCGTTCCGCACCGCCAGCCTGGTGCTCAGCCACGCCGAGCTCAGCCGGCACAACGGCACCGACCTCGCCAAGTACCACGTCGGTATCGGACAGCGCGCGATGAGCGTGCCCACCCTCGACGAGGACATCGTCACCATGGCCGCGGCGGCCGCCGCCCCCGTCGTCGAGCGCCACGGCACCGACCGGATCCGCACCCTCGTCCTCGCCACCGAGACCGCCGTCGACCAGTCCAAGGCCGCCGGCATCTACGTGCACTCGTTGCTCGGGTTCCACCCGAACGTCCGCGTGGTCGAGGTCAAGCAGGCTTGCTACGGCGCCACCGCCGGGCTCCAGTTCGCGACCGCCCTGGTGCACCGCGACCCCGGCCAGCAGGTCCTCGTCATCGCGAGCGACGTGTCGCGCTACGACCTCGACAGCCCGGGCGAGGCCACCCAGGGCGCCGCGGCCGCGGCCCTCCTGGTCTCCGCGAACCCGGCGCTGGTCGAGATCGACCGTCCCTCCGGGCTCTTCACCTCCGACGTCATGGACTTCTGGCGCCCCAACTACCGCTCCACGGCCCTGGTCAACGGCAAGGAGTCGGTCGCCGCGTACCTGGAGGCGGTCGACGGCGCCTGGCGGGACTACAGCGCCCAGGGCGGCCTCCCGCTGAAGGACTTCCGCGCCTTCTGCTACCACCAGCCGTACACCCGCATGGCCTTCAAGGCCCACCGGCAGTTGCTGGAGACCTGCGGCGAGGCGCCCGACGAGGCGGCGGTGGAGAACGCCGTCGCGGCGACCACCGGATACAACGAGACGGTCGGCAACAGCTACACCGCCTCCGTGTACCTGGCACTGACCGCGCTGCTGGAGGGCGAGGACGCCCTGACCGGCGAATCCGTCGGCCTCTTCAGCTACGGCTCGGGCCGCGTCGCCGAGTTCTTCGCCGGCCACGTGCGGCCCGGCTACCGAGAGCACCTCCGCCGGGACGCCCACCGCGCGGCGGTCGACAGGCGACGCCCCGTCGACTACGCCGCCTACCGCGAACTGCGGGAGCGGACCCTGCCCACCGACGGGCGCTGGCATGACCTGCCCCACCAGACCCAGGGCCCGTTCCGGCTGGCCGGCGTCCGGGACCACCAGCGCGTCTACGAGGCGGCGTGACCACCATGAGCAGTCGAACCGCCATCGGAATTCTCGGCACCGGATCCTGCCTGCCGAGCAACGTCGTCACCAACGAGGAGGTCGGCGCGCCGGCCGGGGTGACGGACGAGTGGATCGTCCGCAAGACCGGGATCCACGAGCGCCGCTGGGCCAAGCCGGACGAGGCCACGTCCGGCCTCGCCGCGACGGCGGCGCGACGGGCGCTGACCGACGCCGGCATCCGCGCGCGGGACGTCTCGCTGGTCGTCGTCGCCACCTCCACCCCGGACTCCCCGCAGCCGCCCACCGCGACCGCGGTCGCCGCCGACCTCGGCGTCCCTTCGGGCACCCCGGCCTTCGACATCAACGCGGTGTGCAGCGGCTTCGTGTTCGCCCTCACCACGGCCGAACGGATGCTGCGCGGCACCGGCCGACACGCCGTCGTCGTCGGTGCCGACATCTACTCCCGCACACTCGACCCCACCGACCGCTCCACCGTGGTGCTCTTCGGCGACGGCGCGGGCGCGGTCGTCCTCGGCCCCAGCGCGGGCCGGGGCGTGCTCGCCACCCGCCTCGCCAGCTTCCCCGAGAAGCGGGACCTGATCCGGGTCCCGGCCGGCGGCTCGGCCATCCCCGCCTCTCCCGAGTCCCTCGCCCGGGGTCTGCACTACTTCACGATGGAGGGCAGGGCCGTGCGCGAATTCGTGGAGGGCCGGATCGGCCCGCTCGTCCGGGACTTCCTCGACGCCCACCCCACCGACGGCACCCGGCACCCGCACCTCGTGCCGCACCAAGCCAACGGCCGCATGCTCGAAGCGCTCGCGGCCCACCTCGGATTCCCGCCTGAACACACGCACCTGACGGTCCAGCGGTACGGCAACACCGGAGCCGCGTCGGTGCCCATCACCCTCGACCATGCCACCGACCGTCTCACCCCCGGCGACCTCGTGGTGCTCGCCGGCTTCGGCGGCGGCATGGCCGCGGGCATCGCCCTCGTCGAATGGGAGACGCGACGCGCTCGGCACCAGGACGGCGGGACCTGAATCCGTGCGGGAATCCGGCCTCACCGGACACCACCGTCTGTGGCCAGAGCTCGGCGACACGCTCGGCTTGGGTTTCCCGGCCGAGCGTGTCACGTGGTCGGTTGTCGCGTTCGGCAACGACGGCGCGGCCACGTGCGCACGGGAATGACCGTAAGGCGAAGCACCATGGTCGATGGACACGGCGCGGATGTCCGAGGGGGCAGTGAGTCGAGCGGGAACCTCCGGGCGGAGCGCCGGGAGCGCACGAGGTCGGCGAGGGAAAGGGCGGGGGTGGGGTAGTCGAGTCCTCTCCGGTCCTGTTCATCGTTGCTGCTGTGCGGGCCGCGGTCCGCGCATGTGGTCAGCGGTGGAGGGAGCGGTTGAGCTCGACGACCTCCTCCAGCGTGGGCGCGGCGGTGAGGGCGGCGAAGCGCTTCATCTGGCGGTCCCGGTCGCGCGGGGCCGCGACCCTGTCGGCTGCTGGCGCCAGGAGTCGGCCAGCGCACCGGCGTCGAAGGGGTCGAAGCCGCTCTCGTCCACCAGCCGCATGCCAACCCGCCGTGCCTGGATGGAGTCGGCGGCGACCGGGAGCGCGATCCGGCCCGGGGTGCCCGCCGGCACTCCCCTGGTCTCCAGGGTGCCGGCCAGGGCGGCGTTCCACGCCTTCACCACGGGGCGCCCCAGTTGCCCGGCTGCCCACACGCTCTCCACCTGGCCCCGGTCCACCGCATCGACGTGGCCGTTCAGGTGGGGGAAGTAGTTGGAGGTGTCGATGACCACGGTCTCGCTCGGCACGGCGGCGAAGAGTCCCACCACCGTGGGGATCCGCGCGAAGGGGACGGACAGAACCACCACATCCCTGTCCCGGACGACGTCGGCCGCGGTCACCGCGCGCGCCCCGAACTCCAGCGCCCCTCTCGGACTCGTGCCACCCCGGTGAAGCGGCGAGGCGTGGTGCTGGTGCGGGGGGCGGGCTCCCGGGCCGGCGGCCTACTCCGCGTCGCCGGGCCGGCGGTATCCGCTTTCGATGAGTGCCCAGAGGCGGCCGAGCGAGTTCGTGTCGGTGGCGCCGGTGCCGCTGATCCACGCGACGGAGATGGCCGCGAGGAGCAGATCGTACCCCGTCACCGACGCCCGCGCCCGCCCGGCGCGCTGCGCCGCGCGCACGTACTCCTCGGTGGTGCTGATGAGCAGCTCGCAGGGCAGGGTGAGCGGGTTGTCCGGCTCCTGCGCCCGGGCCGCGGCCATCAGCGGCTGGGGCAGTCCGCCGAAGGCGGTGAAGTACTCCTCCATCGCCCGCAACCACTGCCGCAGCGCCTCGGCGGCGTCGTCCACCCGCGCGATCTCCGCCCGGCGGGCCACCAGCTCATCCGAGCGGGTCTGCAGCACCGCCGCCAGCAGCGCCTCTCGGGTGGGGAAGTGCCGGAGAGCGTGCCGGGCCCGACGCCCGCGTCCCTGGCCACCGCCTCCAGGGAGGCGCCGACCCCGTACCGCATGAAATGACGCTGCGCCGCTTCCAGGAGGGCGGCACGGTTGTGCCGCACATCCGCACGAGGCCGGCGCACCTGCTGACCCTCGACGCCCATACGCCCTCCCACCTGGTGCGATTCCACGACCCATCAAAACGGAGGCGAAACGGAGGAAGCCTCCGTTTCAAGCCGACGCCGCCTGGCTGGTGCCGGAGACGGGAAAACCCGGGTCGGGGTCGTTTCACGCTTTCAGGTGAAGCCCCGCCATCTCCCGACCGGTGTGGCCGGCGGGGGCCGGATAGTGAGTCCGACGCCGGGCCGCTCGTCCCCCATCGCGCCCTCTCGGCGTTGTTCCCTCAGGAGTGCAACGGCCGGAAGAAAGGTGGACGCACCATGCGTACCGAGGCGATCAACCGCGTCAGGCTCGTCTTCTCGCTCTTCGACGCCAACGGCAACGGCCGGCTGGAGGCCGAGGACTTCGACCTCATGTCGAGCCGCGTCGTCGAGGCGGCGTCCGGGTCCGACGAGTCGGCGAAGACGGCCATGCGGCTCGCGTTCCGGCGGTACTGGGAGACGCTGGCGGCCGAGCTGGACGCGGACGGCGACGGCCGGATCAGCTACGACGAGTACGTCCGCTGCGTCCTGTCGCCCGAGCGCTTCGACGCCACCATCGCCGCGTTCGCCGACGCCCTGGCGGCGCTCGGCTCCCCGGCCGGTGACGGCCTCGTGGCGCGGCCCCGGTTCGTGGCGTTGATGCTCGCCATCGGCTTCGACCGCCCCAACATCGACGCGCTGTTCGACGCGTTCGGCCCCTCGGAGACCGACCACATCGCGGTGGCCACCTGGGTGGAGGGCATCAAGGACTACTACTCCCCGGAGAAGGCGAACATCCCGGGCGACCTGCTCGTCGGCTCCCCGACGGCCTGAGCGTCCCGGGCGACCGACGGCCGGGAAATCCACTGGGGTGGGCCCGACCGGGCGCGGGATACTCCGCGCATGGTCGATGAAGTGGTGTTACAGGACACGCCCCACCGCAGGGTGGTGCGCCTCGGCGACACCGTCCGGCGGCCCGTGCACCCGTGGACCCCGGCCGTGCACGCGCTGCTGCGACATCTGGATGAGGTCGACTTCCCCTACTCACCACGGGTGTTGGGGATCGACGCGGAGGGACGTGAGGTCCTCGCCTACCTGGACGGCGAGTCGGGACCGGAGGGCTGGGCGAGGGTGGTCGACGACGCGGGCCTCGTCGCCTTCGCCCGCCTGCTGCGCCGGTACCACGACGCGGTCGCCGGCTTCCGTCCGCCCGCGGGGCTCGGCTGGTGCACCGGGGAGGGCGGGCCGGGCGACGACGAGGTGATCCGCCACGGCGACTTCGGCCCGTGGAACGTCGTCTGGCGGGGCGAGACCCCGGTGGGGCTCCTGGACTGGGACTACGCCCGCCCGGCGCGCCGCCTGCACGACGTGGCCTACGCCCTGGAGTACGTGGCGCCGTTCCGGGACGACGCCGAGTGCCTGCGGTGGCTGCGCTACCCGGAGCCGCCCGACCGACGCCACCGCGTCGAGGTGTTCGCCGCCGCCTACGGGCTGACCTCCACCGCCGGCCTGGTCGACGCGGTCATCGACGTGCAGCGGTCCGGCATCGCGCAGGTCCGGGAGCTGGCCGAGCGCGGCTGCCAGCCTCAGGTGCGCTGGGTGGCCGACGGTCACCTCGACGACCTGGCGCGCCGGGTCGCCTGGAGCCTGGCCAACCGCCACCTGTTCGACCCCGGGTGACCCGCCCGGGCCGTCAGGTGCGGCCGGCGGTTGCTCCCGTGGCGAGCGCCGGATGGGCGGCGATCACCTCGTCGAGCGCGTCGAGACCGTGTCGGACGAGGGGGTGGGCGCGGCCGCCCTGCCGGACGCAGCTGAGGACCCGGCGGGAGACGCGTAGTTCGGCGGCGAGCGGGACCCGGACCGTGCGGTGGCTGGGCGGGATCTCGGTGAGCCTCGGGTAGAGGGAGATCCCGAGGCCGTGCCCGACCATGGCCGAGACGGCCGCCCACTCCTTGGCCCAGTGCGCGACCGCGGGCGTGAAGCCGGCGACGGCGCAGAACACCAGGACGCGCTGGTAGTGGTCACAGCTGCCGGGCAGCGGCAGCACCCAGTCCTCGCGGGCGGTCTCGGCCAGGGACACCTCGGCGCGCGCGGCCAGGGGGTGCCCGGCCGGCACGATCAGGTCGAGCGGTTCGTCGAGCAGCGGCTCCTGGTCGAAGCGCGAGTCGCTGGGGTTGGGGAAGTCCTCCGAGGGGGCCAGCACGGCGATGTCGGCGTCGGTGGACAGCAGCAGGTCGAAGCCGGCGGCGGTCTCGCACTCGGTGACCACCACGGTGAGGTCGGGGTGGCGCTTGCGGAGCAGGGCGGTCGCCGGGGCGATCAGCCCGGTGACGGCGCTGGCGTAGCCGCAGATCCGCAGCAGGCCGGCCTCCCCCGCCCGGTAGGCCTCCAGGGCGGACTCGGCCTCCTCCCAGCGGGCGAGGAGCTCCTCGCCGTGCCTGATGACCAGGTGGGCGGCGCCGGTCAGCCGGATACGGCGCCCCTGCGGCTCGACCAGCTTGACCCTCAACTCCTTGGCGAGCTCGCGGAGTTGGTGGGAGACGGCGGATGGGGTCAGATGCAGCGCGGCGGCCGCGGCGGTCACCGTGCCGTGCTGGTGCACCGCGCGGAGCACCTGGAGCCTGCGCAGATCAATCATGCAACGATTCTGCACACAACACCCGAGAAATGTGAAATGGACCTACAAGGTCAAGCGGCGGCACACTGCCGGTATGACCACGATGACCCAGAATCCCCAGGTGTCCACCGCCCCCGTCGAGCTCTCCCGGCACACCACGAGCGAGGGCACCGTCAGGTGGCTCCGCTGCGGCTGCGGTCGGCTGCGGATGGTCTCCACCCCCGACTCCCCCACCGCCCGCCCCATGGCGGCCGGTGGCCGCACCCCCGGCTGCCCGGAGTGCGGCTGACCCGACGCCGCCGGCCCCCGGGCGCGCCACCGCCGGCGGCGTTGGCGCGCCCGGGGCGTTCAGCCGCGACGTGCTCGACGCAGGTCGAGGTGGGTGGGTGCCTCCCGGTCGCAGTGCAGGCGTTCGCCGACCACCCGCAGGGTCGCGACCTGCACGTCGGTGCGGCGTTCCGCGGGCTCCTGACGGTGGGTGAAGTAGAAGATCCAACCGACCTCCTCGCCGTCCGCGTCGTACCCGACGACGACGTCGGCGTGGTGGCCGTGGCCGGCGTCGAGCGGGTGCCGGCCCGGGGTGTCGAGGATCAGGCCCTGGCGTTCCCACCCGGACAGGTCGGTCGAGCGGTGCACTCCCAGGCCGCGCCACTCGTCGGTGACCATCCAGTACCGGCCGCCGAGTTCGAAGACGTTCGGCCCCTCGTGCGGCGGCGCCTCGATGACGGGGTGGGCGGTGCCCCAGACGGTCAGGTCGGGTGAGTCGGCCGCCCAGGTGGCCGAGTCGTGGGCCTCGTCCTTGAACCACATCCGGTAGCCGCCGGCCGGCAGCGGGTGGACGCAGGCGTCGATGACGCGGTCGGACGAGAGGGGCACCGCGCCGAGGTCCTGCCAGGAGACGAGGTCGTCGGAGATCAGGTGGCGGATGGCGCGGGGGTGGCCCGCCCACCTGTCCGGCACGCCCCGGATGTAGGTGAGGAACATGTGGTAGCAGCCCTCGACGTGGACGATCTCCGGCGCCCAGAGCGTGTTGCGGCCCGGATTCGGGTCGAGCCCGTCGACCACGCCGAGGTAGTCCCAGGTGCGGCCGCCGTCGGCGGATCCGGCCACGCCGATGTCGGTGCCGTGCACCCAGCGCACCCCGGGCCCCTCGTCGCCGGCCCGGCGCTGGGTGTAGAACATCCGCCACGAGCCGTCGGGCGCCTCGATCAGCGTCGGGTCGGTGGGGGCGTGGTGCACCGGGTCGGTGTAGAGCGGGGTGCCGGCGGTGGGGTGGCTCATCCCTTGACTCCCCCAGCGAGCAGCCCGCTGATGATGTGGCGTTGGGAGACGACGAAGAACACCACCATCGGGACGAGCGCGACCACGGAGAGCGTCATGAACGCGGGCCAGTCGGTGGAGAACTCGCCGACGGCGCTGTAGACCTCCAGCACGATGGTGCGTTTCTCGGGCGAGGAGAGGAACACGTTGGGCAGGATGAAGTCGTTCCACACCCACATCGTCTGGAAGATGCCGACGGTGATCAGGATCGGTCTGATCAGGGGCAGCACGATCCGCCAGAAGATCTGGAAGACGCCGGCGCCGTCGATCCGCGCTGCCTCGACGATCTCGAACGGCAGCGTGCGGATATAGCCCTGGATCAGGAAGAAGCAGAAGATCGAGCCGCCGGCGTACATGATGATGAGCCCGTTGAAGGTGTCCACGAGCTCGGCGTCCACGAGCGTCCGGTACAGCGGGATCAGCGTGGCCTGGCCCGGAACCACGAACGCCAGCAGCAGCAGGACGCCGAAGATCCGGTTGAAGAGCGTGGCGCGCATGATCATGCCGTAGGCCGCGGTGACGCCGACGAACAGTTGGACCGCGATGGCGCCGGCGGTGATGTAGAGCGTGTTGCCGAAACTCTGCGCCAGCGGAACCTGGTCGAACACCTCCAGGTAGTTGTCCAGGTAGAGCGAGGTCGGTGGGGCGAGCGGCGAGCTCACCATCTCGTCCTGCGTCTTGAAGGTGTTGACGACGATGTAGTAGAGCGGCATCCCGACCAGACAGGCCAGGCCGATCACGACGACGCTGAGCAGCGGGCGGCGGCGCGTCACAGCACTCTCCTCTCGATCCGCCGGGAGATGAGCAGTTGACTGAAGGACAGCGCCGCGACGGCGAGCGTGAAGAGCACGGCCAGCGCCGAGGCGACGCCGTACCGGCCCTGGCCGACGCCGCTGACGATGATCGACTGGGTGATCGTCTGCGTCGCGAAGCCAGGACCGCCGTTGGTCAGCGTGTAGGGCAGGTCGAACACCTTCAGTCCGCCGGTCATCAGCAGGAACTGACTGATCACCATCGCCGGCATGAGCAGCGGCAGGGTGATGTGGAGGAACCGCTGCCGGGCCCCGGCGCCGTCGATGGTGGCGACCTCGTAGTACTCGGCCGGGATGGTCTGCAGGTAGGCCAGGTAGAGCACCGCGTGCCAGCCCGCGCCGCCCCAGACGCCCACCAGGACCACCGAGAGCTTGGCCAGCGTGGCGTCCGAGAGCCAGGGCACGGGACCGACGCCGAGCGTGGCGTCCAGTACGGAGTTGAGCACGCCGGAGCCGAGCGGGGAGAGGATGTACCCCCACACCAGGCCCAGCACCGCCATGCTCGGGATCGCCGGGAAGAAGAACAGCGAGCGGGCGAAGTTCCGTCCGATCAGGCGCTGGTTCAGGGCCACCGCGAGCGGGATGGCGATGACGGTGGTCAGCAGCGTGGTGCCCACGGCGAACAGCAGGGTGAACGAGAGCCCCGCGGTCATCGACGCGTCGGAGAGGATGGTCCGGTAGTTCTCCAGGCCGACGAACGTGACGTCGTCGGAGTAGCCCGTGAAGTCGGTCAGGCTCCAGTAGAACGTCTGCCCGAGCGGGATGACGAACAGGACGATGAAGACCGCGGCGACCGGGACCAGGAACAGCTGGTGCGCGGCGGCCTCCCGCCAGCCGCCGGACGGGCCCGTCCGGCGGCGGCGGGCGGACCCGGTCCGGGCGTCGGCGCCGGGCCGCGGCGGGGCGGCGGAGGCACTGGCGGTGGCGAGGGTCATGACGACGCCAGCTTCTGGTCCAGCGCCCGGGCCACCTCGCGCGGCGAGATCTCCCCCTGGACCATGCGCTGGATCTGCGCGACGGCCTCGACGTTGAGCACGTCCTCGGCGCGCTGCCAGGCGATCTGCGGCAGGTACAGGTTTCCGGCCCGGACGTCCTCGACGATCGGGTCCAGGGCCTCGTCCAGCGGCGGCTCGAAGTCGCTGGTGACCGTGATCGAGCCCTCGGCCTCCTGCAGGACCTCGATGCCCTCGGGGGACGCGAGGTAGGCCAGGAACGTCCGGGCCGCCTCGATGTTCTCCGAGTCCGGGTTGATCGCGTAGCCGGGGCTCGCCGCGCCGGCCAGGTAGGGCTCGCCGCCCGCCACGCCGGGGATCGGCGCCATCCGGAAGTTCAGGTCCGGCGCGGACTCCCGCAACCCGGGCACGTTCCACGGTCCGGCGATCATCATCGCCACCCGGCCGTTGGCGAACTCCGACTCCACCTGGTCGCCGGTCAGGCCGACGGTGTCCCTGGTCACCAGGCCCTCGTCGTAGAGCCGGTAGTACTGCTCCAGCAGCGGCGTCCAGTGCTCCTCGAAGGTCGAGGTGCCGTCGAAGATCTCGTCGTCCATGGTGTGGCCGATGGACGCGTCGTAGGCGCCCAGGAAGGCCGCGAGCACGGTGGGCATCCCGTCCACGGCCTCCAGGTACGGCGTGATGCCGGCGTCCTGGAGTTCGGCGCACAGGTCGAGGAACTCCTCCCAGGTCTCCGGCGGCGCGTCGGCGCCGACCTGGCCGAGCAGATCCTCGTTGTAGAGGATGCCCCCGCCCCAGGAGGAGAGCGAGAGCCCGTAGACCGCGCCGTCGGCACCGTAGGTCTGCTGGTTGAACTCCGGCACGTTGGCCAGGAAGTCCTCGCCCGCCAGGTCCAGCACGTGTCCGCCCTCGATGAGGTTGGTCTTGTTCTCCGCGGCGATCAGGAAGACGTCCGGGGCGGTGCCGGACAGCACCCGGGTCTGCAGGGACTGGATGTACTCCGCGACCGGGGGCGAGTAGGACGCCTCGACGTCGATGTCCGGGTGGGCCGCCTCGAACGCCTCCAGGACCGGCGTCATGGTCTCCTCGCCGTCCCAGGAGAGCAGGGACAGCGTGACACCGCCGTCCGAGCCGCCGCTGCCGCCGCCGCAGCCGGACACGGCCCATGCGGTGGCCACGGCGAGCGCGGCGGCGAGGTACTTCGAGTGTCTCGACACTGGGACCACTCCTTCGGTCGGGGAGGTGTTCTGGGATCGCGGGTACGAATCGCGGGTACGAGGGGACGACCGGTCGACGTGGGGCCTGCGGCCCATCGACGACGGCCGGTTGGAACGTGCTGGACGGAGGTGGTCAGGCGGTTGAACCGGCGGCCACCGGAGCGCACCCGAGGCGCCTGGGATCCCGGCCGCGGCGGGGTTGCATGTGCCACGGAACCCCGGGGGCGTCGGGTTCGACGCCGGCCCGGAGCCGGAACTCCTGGCACCGCCCCGGCGGTCGGTGCCGCCGGGCGTCGGCGCCCCGGTGCTGGTGGTTCCCGACCCGCCGCGCGGGCCAGCGCAGGGCACGGCCGACGATGCGGGCGCGGGTGTCGGGCCGTGCGGCCCCACCACCGCGTGGACCCGGTCTGAGCTGGGCGAACGCACACGACGAGGTTGCGGTCAGCCACTCATGCCCCATGTCGCCCCCTCTGGTTTATCGTTAAATACGGTGGGCTGCGCCGAAGTTACACCGGCCTCGGACGAAGTCAAGAGGTCGCGTTCGAATCTGTTCATTCCTGATGCCGCGCGAGAGCGGCAGCCACCCGGGTCGCGGCCCGCCCGAGGCGGGCGTCACCCCCTCCTGCGAATCGTCGCGACAGCGAATGCCCTGGACCGGCGACCGGACCTGCGGCGGCCATCGGCACCGAAGTCGCGCTTACCGGGTCGCGGTCACCACGGGGGCAGCCGGGCCGCTCCGCCGGCTCAGGGAGGCGCGGCCGACGCGACGACCAGATCGCGGTTGCGACGGGCGGCGGCGAAAGACCGGCCGCGCGTACCGCGCCGGGGTGGCCCGGAACCGTTGACACCCCCGCGCCCCTTTCCTACCTTCCCGGCGGGGACTTACATCGATGTAAAAGGAGCTGCCCCATGCGCGTTGGACCCCGCAAGGCCGGCCGCGCGGCACTCTTCGCCGCCCTCCTGGCCCTCCTGTTCGGCTTCGTCGCCGCTCCGCCGCAGACCACGGCGAGCGCGGCGTCCGCCCCCTCGGACACCACCTTCCGCAACCCGCTCAACCCCGGCCCCGACCCGTATCTGACGCACTGGCGGGGGAACTACTACCTGACGACCACGCAGGGGAACAGCATCCGGATGTGGCGCTCCCCCTCGCTCGGCTCGCTGCTCACGGCCGAGCCGGTGACCGTCTGGACGGACACCGACCCGTCACGCAACCGGAACATCTGGGCGCCGGAGTTCCACCGCTTCGGGGACCGCTGGTACCTCTACTACACCGCCGACGACGGCGTCGACGAGCACCACCGGCTGTACGTCCTGGAGTCGGAGGGTGCGGACCCGACCGGCCCGTACCGCTTCAGGGCCCGGCTCGCCCCGCCCAACCACGCCGACGACTACGCCATCGACCCCAGCGTGTTCGAGCACGACGGACGCCTCTACCTCGCCTACGCCGGCATCAACCAGTACCAGCACAACGGGCTCAACATCGCGCCGATGTCGAACCCCTACACCGTCTCGGGCGACGCCGTCGCCCTGGACGCCGACGGCGGCTGCCCCGAGGTCCGTGAAGGACCCGAGTTCCTCAACCGCAACGGCCGCACCTGGATGACGTACTCCACCTGCGACACCGGCAAGCCCGACTACCAGATCTGGATGATGTCGCTGCCCGACGGCGCCGACCCGCTGCGGCCCGGAGACTGGACCCAGCACGACGGTCCCGTGTTCTCCCGCGCCGACGACCGCGGGGTCTTCGGTCCCGGCCACCACTCGTTCTTCCGCTCCCCCGACGGCACCGAGGACTGGATCGTCTACCACGCCAAGACGACCACCACCTTCACCTACACGAACCGCACCACCCGGGCCCAGCGGATCACGTGGAACGCCGACGGCAGCCCGAACCTCGGCCGGCCCCTCGCGCTGGGCGCGACGCAGGACCTGCCCTCCGGCGACCCCGGCGCCGGCACCTACTGGATCAACGACGACGGCCGCGCCAGCGGGGACGGCACCGTGACGTACACCGGCAGCTGGAACTCGGGCACCGGCTGCGCCGCGCAGTGCTTCTGGGGCGACGACCACTGGAGCGACCGGGCCGGCAACACCGCCACCTTCACCTTCACGGGGACCAGGATCGCCCTGCTGTCCGTCCGCGACACCGGCAACGGCATCGCCGCCCTCAGCGTCGACGGCGGCCCCGAACAACGCGTCGACCTCCACGGGGCGATCCGGGTCGGCGAGACCCTCCAGTACCTCAGCCCCCGGCTCACGTACGGCCGCCACACGCTGCGCGTCCGCGTCACCGGTGAACACAACGCCCAGTCCGGGGCCGCGTTCGTGAGCGTGGACCGGGCCGAGGTGTACACGAGGTGACAGGGCCGTTCTACTCGGCGGACTTATACGGCGACGACCGCTACAAGACGAGCTACGCCGTCGCCGAGAGCCTGACCGGGCCCTACACCAAGGCGGCGGCCCCGCTGCTGACGACCGACTCCTTCTCCGGTCCCGCCCGTCGGGCCCGGCGGCCAGGACGTGGTCACCGGGCCCGACGGGCGGGACCGGATCGTCTTCCACGGCTGGGACGCCGACCGCTCCCACCGCGCGGCTGTACGTCGCCGACCTCGGCTGGGCGAACGGCGGGCCCCACACCCTGACCGTCCGCTTCGGCAACGGCTCGCTCGCCGAGGACGGATCCCCGGCCGCCGCCTCCCACCGCCTGACGGTCAACGGAACAGCGGCGGGCGAGGCCCGCTACCCCCACACGGGGTGGGACGCCTGGCGGCAGGCGGCCGTCCCCGTCGAGCTGCGGGAGGGCTGGAACACGGTCCGCCTGGGCAAGGGCGAGCGCTACGCCGAGTTGGACGCCGTGGAGCTGGCCTGAAGCACGCCCGCCGGTTCAGAGCCGCTCGGCCGCGACGACCATGAAGTTGGGGAGGTGGACGTAGCTCTCGATGCCGGGCGTGGTGGCCCGTGCCTCGCCTGCGACGGCGGGGTCGAGCCCCGGCTCGGCGAGCTCGCGGAGCGGTAGGCGCCGTGCGCGCGCCAGGTGGCCAGGAGCTGCTCGAAGGCCGGGTGGTTGACGGAGAAGACGAACAACCCGCCGGTCCGCAGGGCGCGCACGCAGGCGCGCATCGCCGGTTTCCAGTCGGGGATGGCCGGCAGCACCATGCTGCAGACGACGGCGTCGAACGGGTCGCCCAGGTCCGGCAACCGGCCGAGGTCGGCCTGGACGTACTCGACGCCCTGCCGGAGAGCGCGTTCCTTCTCCACGGCGTAGCCGAACATGGCGTCGGTGGGCTCGACGCCGACGACGCGGGCGTGGCGGTCGGCCAGCATGCGGCTGAGATAGCCGTGCCCGCATCCGGCGTCCAGCACGCGCCGACCGCGCACGTCTCCGACCATCCGGAGCAGCACCGGGTTGAGCAGGTGGCGCTTGGCGAAGTCGCCCTCGGGTTCCATCGCCTCCATCGCCTCGCGGGGCACGGTGTTCCACCGGCGGATCGAGGTGTCGTTCGTCGGTCGGTCGGTCATCGGTGGAGCGTAGCGGGGGCGTCATCGGCGGCGGGCCGCATCAGCGGCAGGTCGTCGCCCCAGGCGTCCAGGGTCGGGCCGTGGCCCGCCCCGCGTGCCACGGTCTCGACCCGGGTGAAGAGGCGTCGCTGCCGGTCGACGTCGCCGGTGGCGGCGATGCGTCCGATCGTCGCGAGGAGGGCCTCGGTGTGCCATCCCGGCAGCGGGTACCGCTCCAGCTCCCACTCCAGGTACTTGTTGTAGGGGCGTGGGCGGCGGTCGAGGGCGAACAGCGTCTCCAGCAGGAAGCCCATGCTGTCGGCGGCGTCGAGCCGGCCGGCGAGCGGGCGGCCGTCCCGGGCGTTCTTGACCGAGCGGTAGAGGGAGTTGGCGTAGGCGTCCAGGCTGCCGGCGGCCGCGTGGAACGCCTCGTCGACGTCGAGCCGGCCCTTGGCCGCGACGATCCGGGCGATCTCGCCGTCGAGCCGGTCGAGCACGACCCGGGCCCGGGCGAGGGCGTAGCGCTCCCAGCCGCCGCGGCGCCGGAACTCGGTCAACGACACGACGACGAGGTCGAGTTGGGCGGACCGGTGCCCGTCGAGCGCCGTCAGCTCCGTGGTCGCGCCGTCGGCGAGGACGACGTAGAGGTCGTGGTCGGATCGGTCGGTCGCCATGCCGTCGTGTGCGTGCGAGCCCTTGAGGACGAGCCCGACGACGTCCGGGTCGGCGGCGGCGTGGGCGACGAACGGCTGGTAGGACGACGGGTGTTGGGTGGTCATGCGGTGATCTCCCGGGTGGGGACGACGGATGGGCACAGCGGACCGCCCTCGACGTCGTGCCGACGTGAGGGGATCACTCCGTCCGCGGCGGGCGTGGTGCCGCCGCCCTGGGATCAACGCACGTGCGCCACCGTAGCGGTGTCGGCGGCGGGACGGTAGGCCCGGTCACTCCGCGACGTGGAGTGTGACGCCGGCCGCCGCGCAGCGGGCCCGGATGTCGTCGGGGGCGGCGGCGTCGGTCACCAGGGTCCAGCCGGCGGGGAGTCGGGCCCAGGCGGGGGCGTCTCCGACGGCGAGCTTGGTGGCGTCGGCCAGGACGACGACGTGCCGGGCCCGGGCGGCGACGCGTTCCTTGACCGCGGTCTCCTCCAGCGTGGGTTCGCCCACGCCGCGGGCGGGGTCGACGGCGTCGGCGCCGAGGAAGGCGACCTCGAACGAGAGCCGTTCCAGGGCCAGGTCGACGAGCGGTCCGACCAGGCCGTGGCTGAGCGGCAGGATGCGGCCGCCGAGGATCACCACCTCCCAACCAGGAGCCTCCACCAGGAGGTTGGCCGTTTCCAGGCCGCGGGTGACGGCGAGCCGGCCGCCGTGCTCGGCGGCCAGCGTGCGGGCGAGCGCGGCGCAGGTGGTGCCGGCGTCGACGAACACGGCGCCGGCGGCCGGGACCAGCGACGCGGCGGCCGCGGCGATGGCCGCCTTGGCCTGGCGGTTGAGCAACGCGCTCTCGGCCACCGGGCGTTCGTGGAAGGCCTCGGGGACGACGGCGCCGCCGTAGGTCCTGGCCACCTTGTGGTCCGCGGTGAGCCGGCCGAGGTCGCGGCGGACGGTGGAGGGTGACACGGAGAGGGCGGCGGCGAGTTCCTCCACCTGGGTGGTGCCGTCGCGCAACAGCGCGAGCAGTGCCTCGTGCCGTTCGCGGGTGCCGCGTCGGGTGGTCGGTCGGGTCACCGGTCCTCCGTGTGCTGGGGTGGTGGGGCGCGCATCAGCGCCCCTGGCCGTAGGTCTCGCGGATCAGCGGCACCGAGGGGCTGTAGTCCACGGCCGCCTGGTAGGCCGAGAGCATTGTGCCGTGGTCCGCCCGGCCGGTGCCGGCGATGTCGAAGGCGGTGCCGTGGTCGACGGAGGTCCGCAGGATCGGCAGGCCCACGGTGACGGAGATGGTGCCGGCGAAGTCGTAGGTCTTGGCGGGGATGTGGCCCTGGTCGTGGAAGTGCGAGAGCACGCCGTCGAAGCGGCCGGTGAGGCCCTGGTGGAAGACGGAGTCGGCGGGCACCGGTCCTGTGACGTCGAGGCCCTCGGCGCGGGCCGCCTCGCAGGCGGGGCCGATGTGGACGATCTCCTCGTCCCCGAAGGCGCCGTTCTCCCCGCCGTGCGGGTTGACGGCGGCGACGGCGAGTCGTGGGCTTGGGGTGCCGAAGACGCGGAGCGCGGTCTCGGCCTCCCGGATGGAGCGGCCCACGCGTTCGCGGGTGAGCTGGTCGAGGGCCCGGCGCAGCGCGACGTGCCGGGTGGTGAAGAAGATCCGCAGGTGGTGTCCGGGAACGGCGGTGTTGCGGACGACGAACATGGTGTCCTGGCGGGTGACGCCGGTGAGTTCGCCGAGCATCTCGGTGTGCCCGAGGTGGGTGGAGCCGGCCTGCCAGATGGCCTCCTTGTTGATGGGGGCGGTGACGACGCCGTCGACGGCGCCGTCCAGGGCGGCGCGGGTGGCGGTCTCGATGGCGGCGACGGCGGCCCGGCCGGCGCGGGCGTCGACGGTGCCCCAGTCGGGGAGCGACCGGCCGAGGACGCCGGTGTCGAGGACGTCGATCACGCCGGGACCGGCGGGTGGGGTGGCGAAGTCGGTGACCTCCCGCACCTCGACGTCGAGGCCGGCGGCGCGGGCGCCCCGGCGCAGCGCCTCGGCGTCGCCGACGGCGACGCCGTGGTGGCCGTCCTGTCCCGCGGCGTCGGCGAGGGTCCTGGCGGTGATCTCGGGGCCGATGCCGGCGGGGTCGCCGAGGGTGAGGGCGAGGACGGGGCTGGTCATGCGGTGCTCCTTGGCTCGGTGGTGGACGGGCGCCGGGCGGCGGGTGGCGGTCCTGGTGGCGCGGCGCGTACCTGGCGGCGGGCGGCCGTGGCCATCCTGCGGAGGTGGGCGACGCAGGCCGCGGTGGTGCCCGCGTCCCCGACGAGTCCGCCCTTGGTGACGACCGGCAGCCCGTTCCACGGGCCGCCGACGAAGGTGCCGGCGACGGCGAGCGGCACCAGTTCCTCCTCGACGTCGAGGCCGACGGCGCCGAGTTCGGCGAGCAGGGCGGCCGAGACGTCGCCGCCGGTGGCGAACAGGCCGTCGACGGGGCGCCGTTCGAGGGCGCGGCGGACGACGGCGGCGAGGGCGGCGGGCAGCCGGGCGGCGTCGGCGGGCGTGGCGTCGACGATGTCGGTGTCGTCGAGCACGGTCGCGAGCAGCACGATCCGCTCGGGTCCGGCGGCGGCGATGGCCCGTTCCAGGGCGGCGGCCGTGGCGGGCACGTCGGGGACGGCGCCGGCGCCGGCGGGCACCGGGCGGACGACGTCGACGGGGTGTTCGGCGCGCAGCCGGGCGAGTTGGGCGCGGGTGAGCCGGGTGGTGGAGCCGGAGACCGCGAGGACGGGGGCGCCGGCGGCCCTGGTGGTGAGGCCGAGGGCCCTGGCCAGGGCAAGCGAGCCGGGTCCCGGGTCGACGCCGACCCAGGTGATCCCATCGCCGCCGGCCGCCGCGGCCGCGGTGGCGACGCGCTCCAGGTGGCCGGTGGTGAGGGCGTCGGCGACGATCACGTCGGCGCCGGCGGCCAGCAGCCGGTCGAGCGTGGCGGTCAGTTCGTCCGGGTCGCCGGTGACCGCGGACAGCGGGAGCGGGAGGCTGCGCAGCCGGCCGGCCTGGGCGGCGAGCAGTTCGGCGATGTCCGAGGTGGGCAGTGGCGATCGCGGGTCGTGCGCGAGTTCGGTCTCCTCCAGGCGGACGCCGTCGAGGAGTTGACGGCCCTGGACGGTGTGCCGGCCGGCCCCGGGGTGGGCCGGGGCGCACAGCGCGACGGCGCGGCGGCCGGCGCGTTCCGTGACGGCGCGCAGCGCGGCGGCGGTGGTGGCGCCGACGTTGCCGCGGAGGGTGGAGTCGATGCGGTTGCAGACCAGGGCGGCGGGCCAGCCGGCGTGGATGGCGGCGGTGACCCGTTCGGCCGCGTCGGCGGGCGGCAGGTGGCGGCAGTCGGTGCTCACCACGACGGCGTCGAAGCGGGCGGCGAAGTCGGTGAGCACGTCGGTGCGCCAGGTCGCGCCCGCGGTGACGGCGCGCAGCCCGGCCCGGGCGAAGCCGGCGGCGGTGGCGTTGGCGCCGGTCAGGTCGTCGGCGACCACGAGCACGCCGCCCGGGTGCTCGGGTCGGTTCTGGTGGGCGGTCACAGGAACAGGCTCCCGACCAGCAGCAGCGGAAGCGAGCCGAGCCACACCGCGCTGGTGATCCCGGACCAGCCGCGGATGGCGGCGAGACCGTCGAGGCCGGTGAAGCGGGTGACGACCCAGAAGTAGGAGTCGTTGAAGTAGCTCAGCACCATGGAGCCGGCGCAGCAGGCGAGGGCGGCGAGGAGTGGGGAGAGTCCGAGGGCGCCGATCACCGGCGCGGTCACGGAGGCGGCGGTGATCATGGCGACGGTGCCGGAGCCCTGGGCCACCCGCACGAGGCTGGCGACGAGGAAGGGCACCAGGACGGCGGGCACGTTCCAGGAGGAGATGGCGGCGGCGAGTTCGTCGCCGATGCCGGAGTCGCGGAGCACGGCGCCGAAGGCGCCGCCGGCGCCGGTGATGAGGATGATCAGGCCGGCCGACCCGGCGGCCTCGGCCAGCCAGCCGCTGACCCGCTGCCGGGGCGTCCAGCGTGGCAGGAGGAGGTAGACGGCGAGCACGATGCCGATGAGCAGGGCGACGACCGGGGAGCCGACGAAGCCGAGGATCTCGGCGAGGCGGGAGGGCTCGTAGTCGTCCCCGGACAGCACGCCCTGGCGGTCGCGGTCGACGGCGTTGGCCACGGTGTTGGCGACGATGAGCGCGAGGGGGGCGAGCAGGGGCAGGAAGGCGAGGCCCGCGGATATCCGGTGCGGCTTCGCGCCGGCCGGGGGCGGGCCGAGGGCGGCGGTCGGGTCCGGGGCGGGCTCGGGCTCCTCGGCGGCGTGCCCGCCGCCGGCGCGGCCGGTTCCGCTGGTCACGGTCCTGGTGCCGTACACCTCGGCCCTGACCTCGGGCAGGATCTCCGCTTCCAGGCGGGGGCCGATCCAGCGGGCGTACAGCACGACCAGCGGGAGCAGGACGAGCGAGAAGACGAGGCCGGCCAGCACGAGGCCGCCCAGGTCGGCGCCGAGGATGCCGGCCACGCCGAGCGGCCCCGGGGTGGGCGGCACCAGGTGGTGGGTGAGGGTCATGCCGCAGCCGAGGGCGAGCGCGAGGGTGACGTAGCCGGCGCGTTGGCGGCGGGCGATCGACCTGGCCAGCGGGTTCATGATCACGTAGCCGGAGTCGCAGAAGACGGGGACGGAGACGACGGCGCCGGCGCCGGCCATGGCCCAGGGTTCGCGGCCGCGGCCGAAGGCCCGGACGAACGTCCTGGCCAGGGCGTCGGCCGCGCCGGAGACCTCGAGGATCTTGCCGATGCCGACGCCGAGGCCGATCACGATGCCGATGGACTCCATGGTGGAGCCGAAGCCGCCGGTGATGGAGTCGAGCACGTCCACCGCGGGGGTGCCGGCGACGAACCCCGTGACCAGGGCGGCGACGAGCAGCGCCACGAAGGCGTCGAGACGGGTGCGCAGCACGATGACGACGATCGAGGCGATGCCGAGTACCAGGGCCGCGAGCAGTTGGAGATCCACGTCGATCCTCCGGACGTTCGCCGAGCAGTCCGGGCATCATGCGTCCGCGAAGATGATCGAAACAAGCATCTTGCATCAGAAAGTTTGGAGGATCGCGCAAGTTCTCCGGGACGTAGTTGCTGACAGCAGGCAACTCCCCGGGCCGTCAGCGGTGGAGGGACGGCGGGTCGCCGGGGTAGCTGCCGTCGCGGCTGGTGACGGTGAAGATGCCGACCATGCCCATGTCGGAGTGGCTCTGCACGTGGCAGTGGTACATCCAGTGGCCCGGGCCCACGTGTTCGCCGGCGATCACCTGGAAGCCGAAGGACTCGGCGGGGCCGGTGATCTTGGTGTCGATGATCCGGCTCGGGTCGTTCTGGTCGACCAGCAGCCCGGTGCGGTTGTCGGCCCAGCGGTGCCCGTGCATGTGGAACGTGTGGTAGAACTCGCCGTGCGTGATCATGATGATCTCGCAGCGCTCGCCGATCGTCGCGCGGAAGTTCGGCCCCTCGTGCGGCCCGAGGTTGTTGATCGTCATGTCGTTGAAGACGATGGTGAACTGCCTGTCCGGCAGGATGTCGCCCTGGCGCCTGACGACCAGCGGGCCGTAGAGCCCCTTCTGCAGCCCCACGGTGCCGTGCGGGGTGCCGACGACGTGGTCGTGGTAGTGCCAGTAGCCGGCGCTGCCGGGGATCACGGTGCCGTCGGAGCGGACCCCGGGAGCGTGGGAGTTCCAGGTGTAGAGGCGGCTCTCGCCGGGCGGCACGGTGCTGCCGGTGAGCGGCGTGCCGTCGCTGTCGTTGGCGTAGTCCACGCCGTGGACGTGCAGGCTGACCGGCACGTCGAGGGTGTTCACAAGGTCGATCTGCAGGGTGTCGCCCTCGTACATCTCCAGCAGTGGTCCAGGTACCCGGGCCTCGCCGGGCTCCAGACCGTAGCCGAGCCGCCCGTCGGGGAGCTCCTCGGCGTACATCGTGAACCGTCGGACCTGGGCCGCGCGCGCCGCGGGCAGGGCCTGCGCCTGGGCCGCGCCGAGCGCCGCGAGGCCGGCCGGGGCCAGCGAGGCCGCGGCCGCGCCTCGGGTGAAGGATCGCCGGGAAAACGCTGGTCGCCGCATGCGGTGCCTTCCTCGCTCATCGATGAACGACTGTGACCGACACGTGATCGTATGTGCATGACAAGAGTTTGGCCACTCCCAGGACAAAGTTTGTGCGAACTGGTCCCTAACCATTGGCGGTTCGGCAAAAACCGTCTAGCTTCCTAGGGCGTCTCTGCTGTCACCCGAGAGGGACCTGACACGCCATGAGCCGCAAACCACTGCTGTTAGCACTGGCCGTGACCATGACCACCGCGCTGCTCGGCGGAGCACCGGCCGCCGCCGGCTCGGCCGACGGCCTGTCCACCACCGACCCGATGCCGGGCGGTCCCGAAGCCCGGGTGCTGGTCTTCCACGGCGCCGACGCCCCGCCCGAACGGTCCCGGGCCGGCGTCGAGGCCGTCGAGGCGCTCAGCGTCCAGGGGCCGAGCCAGGAACACTTCGAGGTCGAGACCACCACGGACCCGGCGGTCTTCGACCCGGCCGGGCTGACCGAGTACAACGCGATCGTCTTCCTGTCCCCGGGCAGCACCGTGCTGACCGACCGGCAGGAGTCCGCCCTGCAGAACTACGTGCGCATGGGCGGCGGCTTCGTCGGACTGCACGACGCGGCCCGCGCCCAGCCCGACTCGACCTGGTTCACCGACCTCATCGGCACCCGCCCCGACCCGGGCAGCCCGCAACAGGCGCAGACCGCCGTCGTGGAGGCCGGTGACCGGGTCAACCCGGCGACCCGGGGCCTGCCGCTGGAGTGGGCCCGCCGTGACGTCTGGTTCAACTGGACGGAGAACCCGAGCGGCGAGGTGCACACCGTGGCCCGGGTCAGGGAACGCAGCTACACGCCGGGCAGCGGGGCCGAGGGCTGGGACCACCCCATCTCCTGGTGCCGCGACTTCGACGGCGGCCGCTCGTTCTACACCGGCATGGGCGGCACCGAACGGAGCTTCGTCGAGGAGAACTTCCGCAAGCACCTGCGTGGCGCGCTGCTGTGGGCCAGCCGGCTGACCCGCGCCGACTGCCAGGCCACCATCGACGACAACTACCAGGCGGAGCGGATCACCGCGCCCAACCAGCCGGAGGCCCTGGACCAGATCGGCGAGCCACACGGCCTCGACATCGCCGACGACGGCCGCGTCTTCTACATCGGCCGCGGCGGACGCTGGTCGAACGCCCCGGTGGTCACCGACTGGAACGACCCGAACGTCGGCCTCGGCCCGGGCACCGTCCACGTCTACGACCCGGACACCGAGGACGTGTCCCTCGCCGCCACGCTGGAGGTCTTCGGCAACAAGGGCGGCGGCGAGGAGCTGGTGAAGAACGAGGAGGGGCTGCTCGGCATCGCGCTCGACCCCGACTTCCTCGACAACAACTGGATCTACCTGCACTGGACGCCGCACTCGGAGATCGACCGCGAGGCACGCGTGGCCGAGCGCCGCGTCTCCCGCTTCACCTTCGACCCCGGGTCCGGCACCATCGACCTGGCCTCGGAACGGACGCTGCTGTCCTGGCCGGTGCAGATCCACAGCTGCTGCCACGCCGGCGGCGGCATGGACTTCGACTCGGACGGCAACCTGTACATCGCCACCGGCGACAACAACTCCTCCGGGTTCAGCGACGGTTACTCCGGGAACAACCCCCAGCCCACCTTCCAGGGCCTGTCCTTCGCCGACGCCAGGCGCACCGCCGGCAACACCAACAACCTCAACGGCAAGATCCTGCGGATCCACCCCGAGGACGACGGCACGTACACCATCCCCGAGGGCAACCTCTTCACCGGCGAGGAGGAGGGCGGCGGCCTGACCCGCCCGGAGATCTACGTGATGGGCGTGCGCAACCCGGCCCGCATCGCCATCGACCCGGAGACCGACTGGCTGTACGCCGGCTGGGTCGGTCCCGACGCCGCCAACCCCAGCACCACCTGGGGACCGGCCAAGTACGACACGTTCGCCGTCATCACCCGGGCGAGCAACCGGGGTTGGCCGTACTGCATGGGCAACAACCAGCCCTACCGGGACCGGAACCTGCCCGACCCCACCCAGCCGCTCGGCTGGTACGACTGCGACAACCCCAGGAACGACTCCCCGCACAACGACGGCCTGGTGGAGCTCCCGCCGGTCACTCCCAACAACATCTGGTACTCGCCGCAGGGCGGCGCCCCCGACTACCCGCGCGACGCGAACGGCGTCCCCACCTACCGCGCGCAGGACCAGCGGTTCCTGCTGCCCTGGCTCACCGGCGGCGGCCAGGCCACGATGAACGGCCCGGTCTACCGCTACGACGAGGAGCGGGAGAGCGACGTCGCCTGGCCCGCGTACTGGGACGGCAAGTGGTTCGTCGGCGACTTCTACGACGGCGACCAGCCACGGCACGCCGTGGTGACCGACCCCGGCACCGTGGCCGGCGGCGGCATCCCGGTGCACGCCGAGAGCCTGGACCGGATCATCCCGGTCGGCCAGGGCGGCATCCGCAACCTGATGGACTGGAAGTTCGCCCCCGACGGCTCGCTGTACGTCCTGGACTACGGTCGCGGCTTCTTCAACGCCGACTCCGCCTCGGCGCTGTGGCGCGTCACCTACACCGGCGGACCGCCCACCCCGCTGCCCGACGACCTGCTGGACACCCGATCCTGACCCGCCCTCCGAGACAGAAGGGAGGAACGAGCAATGACGCACGGCAGTACACGCGCCGTCGCCGCCGCACGGGCGGCCACCGCACGCCGCCGTCTTGCGGTGCTGCTGGCCCTGTGCCTGGCGGCGCTCGCCCTGGGCACGCTCCCCGGCGCCCGGGCCGACCAACGGCCGGCCGAAGGCCGGGACCCGGCCGCCCAGCAGGTGCTGACCTGGACGGCGGACAACGACATCACCCGCTACCTGTCCGCGCCCACCACGGCGGTCGCCGGTGAGGCGACGCTCGTCTTCGAGAACAGCGCGGCCACCGGCAACACCACCGGCATGCCCCACACGCTGACGTTCGACACCTCCAACCCGGAGTACAACAACGACGTCGCCGTGAACATCATGGCCAACCCCAACGACGCCAACGGGGGCCGGTACGAGGTCACGGTCAACCTCTCCCCCGGCACCTACCGCTTCTTCTGCGCCATCCCGGGCCACGGCCAGATGCAGGGTGAACTCGTCGTCACCGAGGGCGGCAGCGGCGAGGACACCACCCCGCCGGAGGCCACGGCCGACGTCGACGGCGAACAGAACGCCGACGGCGACTACGTCGGCAGCGCCACCGTCACCCTCGCCGCCACGGACGGCGGCTCGGGCGTCGACCGGATCGACTACGCCGTCGACGGCGACGACTTCACCCCGTACGAGGCGCCGATCGTGCTCAACACGGTCGGCGAACACACCGTGACCTACCGGGCGACCGACAAGGCGGGCAACGTCTCGGCCGACCGGACGGTGACCGTCCGGGTCGTCGAGCCGTCGGGTGACGACACCACCCCGCCCGAGGTGACGGCCACCGTCGACGGCGAGCGCAACGCCGACGGCGACTACGTCACCATGGCCACGGTCTCCCTCACCGCGACGGACGACGCCTCAGGCGTGGCCGGCATCGAGTACTCCCTCAACGGCGGCGCCTTCACGCCGTACACGGCGCCCGTCATGGTGCACAGCGTGGGCGACCACACGGTGGGCTACCGGGCCACCGACAACGCCGGCAACTCGTCGGCCACGGAATCCGTCGCCTTCTCCGTCGTCCCCCCGGACGACCCGGAGGAGCCCGGCGAACCCCCGACGGACTGCCCCGAGTCCGACGACCGGCCGCTGGTGATGGTCGGCGACGAGGAGACGGGCGTCCCCAACCGCACCGCCCCCGACGGCTGCACCATCAACGAGGTCATCGAGGACGAACGCGGCTGGTCATCCAAGGGCTCCTTCCTCACCCACGTCCGCACGGTGACCGACCGGCTCTACATCGCCGGGATGATCGACGAGGACGGCCAGACCCGGATCATGGCGGCCGCCGAACGCTCGGACGTCGGCGAGCCGGGCAACCGGGACGGCTACGAGCGGATCCTCACGGGCACCGAGCAGTCCCTGGACCGCTGGGCGCACGTCGGCGGCGGCGCCTTCGAGCTCAACGACGACGGCTCCATCACCAGCAGCACCACCGTCCCCGGGATGGGCATGCTGTGGTTCCCCGAGGCGCAGTACGGCGACTTCTCGCTGCGGCTCAAGTTCCGCGACGACGCCCCGGGCGACGCCTCCGCCAACAGCGGGGTCTTCGTCCGCTTCCCCCGGGTGCACAACCACCCCGAGGAGTCCCGCCCCGAGTGGGTGGCCATCAAGTACGGCCACGAGGTGCAGATCTACGACGGCCGCTACGGCGACCAGTACAAGACCGGCTCCGTCTACGGCTTCGACGTGGTCAACCGGGGCGAGGCCATGACCGTGCCCGGTGGGGTCTGGAACGACTACGAGATCCGGGTGATCGACCAGCACTACTGGATCTACCGCAACGGGCTGCTGATCAACGAGTTCGAGAACGCGCCGGGGCAGTTGTTCTCCCCGCCGCGCGCCGACGACCCGGGCACCGACGGGCGGCAGCACGACACGGGGTACATCGGGTTGCAGACCCACGGCACCTCGGACGTGATCTCCTTCCGCGACATCCGCATCCGGTCGCTGTAGCGACCGCCCGAGCCCGACGGGGCCCGTCGCCGGTACCGGCGACGGGCCCCGTCCGTCCGTCGGGTGAGCCCGCGCCGCCGCTACTCCGCGGGCTTCCCGCCCTCGGGCATGTCGCCGGGATCCGGAGCGTCCCCCGGGTGCTGAACGGCCAGGACGGCGGTGTCGTCGTGCAGGTTGCCTCCGGTGTGTGCCAGGACGTCGTCGATGACGGCGTCCACGAGTGCGTCGGGGTCGTCGAAGACACGGTCGCGCAGGCTGGTCGACGGGTCGTAGAACGTGCCGTGCCCGTCCCTGGCCTCGGTGACGCCGTCGGTGTAGAGCAGCAGGAAGGCCCCCGGGGGGAAGTCGGACGTGCACAGGTGCTTGTCGGGTCTCCGTGATCCCGTTCCCAGCCCGAGGGGCGGGGCGTTCTCCGGAACCGGCAGGTACCGGGGCGCGCTCCCGGGCGGGAGCAGCAGTGGTGGGGGGTGGCCGTGGCAGACCGTCGTCATCCGGTAGCGGGTCCGCGGGCGGATCTCCGTGAGGACGGCGGTGACGAATCCCTCATCGGGATCGAGGAGTCGGAGGCTCTTGTTCTCCCGGAGCAGGGCCTGCTCCACGCGGGCGCTCAGCGAGAGCAGGTCGGGTTCCTGGTGGGCCCACTCGCGGAAGGCGCCCAGCACCACGGCGACCGCCGCGGCCGCGCCCAGGCCCTTGCCGGAGACGTCGCCGACGATCAGCCGGGCGCCGAACGGCGTGTCGGCGGCCGCGTACAGGTCGCCTCCGATGAGTGCCTCGTGCTGGGCGGCGCGGTAGTGGGCGGCGGCGCGCAGCGGCCCGACCCGGGTGGGTGGGGTCGGGCCGACGGCCCGCTGCACGGTCTCCGCGATGCCGAACGCGGATGCCACACGCTGCCGGCCGCGGACCACCACCACGTTGACGAGGAGCGCGAGTACGGCGCCCGCCACGGCGGTGCCGACCAGGGTGATCCGCTCACCGAGGCTGAGTTGCGGCGGTGGGGTGATGGTGGTGAGCAGGAGGGTGCTGATGGTGAGCGACACCAGGGTCGTCACCAGCGTGACCCGGGGTGTGTCGATCGCCGCGGCGATCAGGGGCGCGGCGATGAACAGGCCGAGGAACGTCAGGTGTGGAGACGTCGACAGATTGAGGATCACCCCGGCGGCCAGCAGGGCGGCCGGCAGCAGCCGGACACGCCTGCCGACGGGGGCGGCGCCGCCCCCGGGCGGCGGCACGTCGGGCGATCGCGTGGTGCCGGTGACGCGCGACGTGGATCTCATGAGGTCCGTCATAGCCGCCCGACGTCCACTCCCGCCGCCGCACAGGCCGCCCGGCGCCCACTCGGCGGAGAAGGCGTACCCCCTGGTCGACTCGTCGACGGAGGCTACGGCGCGGCCCGCTCGCCCCGGGTGCCGGCGGTGACGGTGTCGCCGAGCCGGACCCGACCGGCGCGCAGCACGGCGAACTTGGCGCCGAAGGCCACACCGCCCTCCGCCGCGCGGCGGTAACCGGCGAGCGTGCGCAGCGGTTCCGGGCCCGCCCGCCTGCCGGTCTCCTGGTCGACCATGGTCACGGCGCACCGGATGGCGAGCTTGGCGTAGCCGAGTTCGGTCTCGCCGACGGTGAGGTGGCGGACGCGGTCCTCGGTGTGCGGTTCGGGCCAGCCGTCGACGACGATGTTCGGTCGGAAGCGGTCGACGGGCAGCGGGGGTTCGCCCCGGTCGGCCAACCGCCGGTCCAGCAGGTCGAGGGTGGCGGTGGAGAGCAGGTGGATCGGGCAGCTGTCGGCGTAGCCGGAGGTGCCCGGCGTCAGGCCGTCGGTCACCCGGTGGTGGTCGGGCGGTACGCGGGCCAGCCGGCTGTGTGCGCCGAGCACCTCGGAGAGCCAGTCGGCGGCCGTCTCCCCCTGGTCGACGCCGCGGAAGGCGGTGCCGAACAGGTCGACCGGGCCCGTCGGGCCGTGGGTGGTGACGGCGACGCTCACCGGTTCGTGTCCCGGCGCGCGGAGCGTGAGGCGGGCGCCGTCCGGGGTGATCTCGGGGCGGACGGCGGCCAGGCGCGGATGCCGGCGCTGGGTGCGGGTCACGCCGTCGCCGTCGACGACCACGAAGCCGCGGTCGTGGCGCAGGCCGGCGGGGGTGAGGGGCGCCTCGGTGACCCGTGTCCCGGCGCAGCCCTTGACGGGGTAGTGCCAGAGCCCGGTGACGACGGCGGTCATGTCGGGGGCGTCCTCGGTCGACGGGGCGGGGCCGGGTGGCGGAGGAGGGCGTCGAGGAGGTGCGCGAAGAGGAGGCGGCCGGCCCAGCCGGTGGGTGCGTCGAGCGCGCGCGGCAGCCGGTTGACGCGCATCTCCTCGCGCCAGCCGACGTGGGATCCGCCGCCCTCGGCGTGGACCTCGATCTCGGCCCAACCGAGCACGAACGTGCCACGTTTGGCGAGGCGGCAGAAGCCCCGCCCGGCGGCGGTCGGGGGCTGCCAGGCGGTGACCTCCATCGGGTCGTCGAAGGCGAGCCGGCCGACGCCGGTGCGCGCCACGACCAGGGTGCCGGTCCCGGTCGGTCCTGGCGGGGTGACGGTGACACGGGTCAGCGGGGTGTGGGTGCCGTGGCGTGGCCAGTCGGTGAGTCGCCGCCACGCCTCGGCGGCCGGCAGCGGTGTCCGGCGCACGAGGCGGATGAGAGGCACGGTCGGATGGTAGACGAGGGTGTCGGGACTCGGCCTCGATGGCGCGAAACGCGCTCTGTCGGCACGGGTGGGCGCCCGCTATCGTCGCCCGGTGGGAGGCGCCGTGATGCGTATCGCTGGAGCGACCGTGTTGGTGACCGGGGCGGCGGGCGGGATCGGCGGCGCGTTGGCGCGCCGGCTCGCGGCCGGGGGGGCCGCGGTGGTGGTCTCGGGCCGCCGGGCGGACGCGCTGGAGCCGTTGGCCGCCGAGCTCGGCGCCCGGGTCGTGGCCGCGGACCTGGCCGATCCCGAGCAGGTGCGGCGGCTGGCGCGGGAGTGCGGGGACGTGGACGTGCTGGTGGCGAACGCGGCGCTGCCGGGCACCGGGGACCTACTGGAGTACACGCCCGAGCAGATCGACCGGGCGCTGGACGTGAACCTGCGCGCGCCCGTGATGCTGGCCAGGCTGCTGGCGCCGCGCATGGTGGCGGCGGGGCGTGGCCATCTCGTGTTCGTCGGTTCGATGTCGGGTAAGGCGGCGACACCGCTGTCCTCGATGTACACGGCGTCCAAGTTCGGTCTGCGGGGCTTCGCGCACGGTCTGCGTCTCGACCTGCGGGGCTCGGGGGTGGGCGTCTCGCTCGTGCAGCCGGGCTATGTGCGGGACGCGGGGATGTTCGCGGCGGCCGGCGAGCCGACGCCGGTGAGCGTGCCCACGGTCACGCCGGAGCAGGTGGCGGCGGCCGTCGTCGGCGCGGTCGAGGCGGACCGCGGCGAGGTCAACGTGGCGCCGCTGCGGCTGCGGCTGCTGTGCGCGCTGGCCGGTCAGTTCCCGAGCCTGGCCGAGCGCGGTGGGCGCCGGCCGCGCGGCGGGGACGTCGTCCGGCGGATCGCGGAGGCGCAGCGCGATCGTCGCTGAACCGCCGGAACGCCCCGGGGTGCCCGGGGCGTTCCGGCCCGGTTCGTCGTCGAGTCAGCTCTCGCTGATGCCGGGGCCGATGAACTCGACCCAGTTGACGTTGAGTTGGCCGGTGGTCTTGACGAAGTAGAGCGGTCCGCCGACCGGTTCGGCGGCGGGGTCGATCGTGGCCGTCACGTCCTGGTAGACCTGCCAGTCACCGGTGGGCGGGACCTGGATGGTCGCCACGGTGGGCCCGGTGTCGGGGTCGCCGGTGCGGACCTCGACGGTGGCGCCGGCTTCCGGGGAGGCGGCGCGCAGGCCGATCTCCTCGATGCCGGTGAGGTTGGTGCGGTCCCAGGCCCACCAGTCGCCGTCCTCCATGTGCCCGATGTTCCGGCCGCCTCCGGCCGAGTCGCCGGTGGTCTCCGGCTGGACCCCGGGGGTGCCGCCGCCGGTCGCCGACTCGAGGCGGCCCGTCTCGTCGAAGTGCTCGGCCTCGCGGTGCTTGGGCTGGAGGACGAGGACCTCCTGGGTGGTCAGTGGCGGCGCCTCGCCGGAGCCCTGGTCGGTGTAGGTGACGGTCACGGTGCCGAAGATGTTCGCGCCGGTGTGACCCTCGTCGCCGGGGAGCGGGAAGGTGCCGGCGCAGCCGCGGTACTGCTCGTAGCCGTGGGAGTGTTCGTCATGCCCGAGGGCCGGTTGGACGACGACCTGGTCGCAGTCGAGCTCACCGTCCTCGGGGTCGCCGCCGGTGACCTGGTAGCGGATGGTGTCGCCGAACTCGAAGAAGCCCCCGTCGGGCGGGGCGGTGATCTCGATGACGGGGGCGGAGTTGCCGGCCGTGATGTCGAGGTTGGACACGGAGCTGCGCCCGTCGGGGTCGGTGACGGTCAGTCGGGCGGTGTACCGGCCGGGCTCGGTGTAGGTGTGGGTGGCCGTCGTGGCGGTGCTGTCCTGGGTGCCGTCGCCGTCGAAGTCCCAGGCGAGGGTGACCGGTTGACCGTCGGGGTCGTAAGACTCCGTGGCGTCGAAGGTGACTTCGAGCGGCAGCGGTCCCGAGGTGCGGCTGGCGTCGAAGCGGGCGAGGGGCGCGCGGTTGCCCTGTACGTAGTCGATCCGGTAGACGCCGGAGTCGGTGTTGTTGCCGCCGAATCCGCTCCCCCACTCGATGAGGTAGAGCGCGCCGTCGGGGCCGAACTGCATGGCGTGCGGGCGGGTGAACGACATGTCGCCGAGCATGCGGGAGACGTCGGCGACGCCGGTGCGGTCCTCGTCGGGCTGGACGGAGAAGAGCCGGCCGTCGTTCCAGTCCGCGAAGACGACCTTGCCGTCGTAGTAGGCCGGCCAGGCGCGCTCGGAGTCCAGGTCGGGGTCGTACCGGTAGGCGCCGCTCGTCATGGGGGCGCCGCTGGAGCCGATCTCGGGAACGCCGGTGCTGGACGCGCCCATCCACAGCTCGGCCGGGACGGCGGCGGGCAGCCGGGCGCGTCCGGTGTTGTTCGGCGAGTCGTTGACGGGCGCGGCGCAGTCGAACGCCTCGCCCGAGGTGCCGGTGGCGAAGTCGTAGTCGACGTAGGGGGTGTTGTCGCCGACGCAGTAGGGCCAGCCGTAGAACCCGGGGCGGTCGACGATGTTCCACTCGACCCGGCCGTCGGGCCCCCGGTCCGGGTTCGCGCTGCCGGCGTCGGGGCCGTAGTCGGCGACGAAGAGGTGGTCGGTGGTCGGGTCCACGCCGATGCGGAAGGGGTTGCGGAAGCCCATGGCGTAGATCTCGGGGCGGGTGTTCGGGGTGCCCGCCCTGAAGAGGTTGCCCCTCGGGATCGTGTAGCTGCCGTTGGGGCGCGGGGTGATGCGCAGCACCTTGCCGTTCAGCACGGCGCTGTTGGCCGAGGTGGCCTGGGCGTCCCAGGCGGCGCGGCCCTCCCGCTCGTCGAGCGGGGCGAAGCCGTCCGAGGCGAACGGGTTGGTGTTGTCGCCGGTGGCGATGTAGAGGTTGCCGCGGCCGTCGAACTCGAGCGCGCCGCCGGCATGGCAGCACTGTTCACGCTGGACGTCGACCTCGAGCAGCACCTTCTCGCTCGCCGGGTCCAGGGTGTCGTCGCGCCTCACGGTGAAGCGCGAGACGCGGTCGACGGGATCGTCGCCGGCGGGCGAGTAGTAGAGGTAGATCCAGCCGTTCCGCTCGAACCCGGGGTCGAGGGCGAGGCCCAGCAGTCCGAACTCCTGGCCGGTGTAGACCGGGAGGGTGGCGGCGGTGACGACGGTTCCGTCGGCGCGCACCACGCGGACGGCGCCGTTGCGGTCGATGTAGAAGACCCGGCCGTCGTCGGCGACGGCCAGTTCCATCGGGTTGCTGGTGTTGTCGTCCAGGGTCACCTTCTCGAAGCTCCCGGTCAGTGACGCCGTACAGTCGGCGGCCACCACGCCGGCGGCGGAGCGGATGCCGCCGAGCAGGTGGGACAGGAAGCGGGGGTCGGAGTAGGAGTCCGTGGTGTGGCCCATGCCGGTGTACCAGGCGCGGCCGCCGTCGTAGTTCTGGCACCAGGAGATCGGGTGCTCCGCCCCCATCGAGCCGCCGGTGTAGGTGGTCTCGTCGAGGGAGGCGAGGACGTGCACGTCGCCGCGTGGGTTGGCCCGATAGTTGTACCACTCGTCGTAGCGGTCCCAGCGGACCGGCAGTTCGGCGGTGGCCGGGTGCGCGGGGTCCTCGACCTTGACGGTGGCGTCCTGTTGGGCGGGGTGGCCGGCGAAGTAGGCGCCGACCAGGCCGCCGTACCAGGACCAGTCGTACTCGGTGTCGGAGGCGGCGTGGACGCCGGCGTAGCCGCCGCCGGCGCGGATGTAGCGCTCGAACGCGGCCTGCTGGTCGGCGTCGAGGACGTCGCCGGTGGTGGACAGCCAGACGACGACCTCGTACTGGGCGAGGTCCTGGTCGTTGAAGACGGAGGCGTCCTCGGTGGCGGTGACCTCGAAGCCGTTCTCGGCGCCGAGTTCCTCGATGGCCGCGATGCCGGCCTCGATGGAGTCGTGTCGGAAACCGGAGGTCTTGCTGAACACCAGGGCGCTGAACGACTCGTCGCCGTGTCCTGGGTGTGCCGTGGCGGCGCCGGCTCCGAGGAGTGCGCCGATGAGCGTGGCGAGGATCGTGAGGACGGCCAGCGCGGGGCGGCGCCGGGGGCGGGTGTGGGCATGGCGGAACCGAGCTGTCATCACATGCTCTCCCGTGAACAGGTGAGGTCGTGCGCTCCGTGGTTCGAGCTTTTGTCAAACGCGCTGACAAATTAGGTACGGTCGGAGAGGCCGTCAAGCCCTTTCGCGCGGAGCAACGCACCGGACACCGGCGCGGGGCCGTGGTCGACGTCGCCGTCCCGGTGGCGCAGCACCCAGTCGTCGAGGTCGTGCGCCGCCTCCAGCGGTTCCCGGACCAGGTACGCCCGCCACCAGCTCAGCTCCCCGCCGGCCTGCGGCGGCTCGTGCCCGTCGGCGGAGCGCAGTTCGGCCAGGAAACGGGTCTCGGCCCGCGCGAAGGCCGCGCGGGCGTCGCGCGCCGAGAGGCCGAGGGCGTCGCCGACGAGTGCCCAGTCACCGCCGCTCAGGCGCTCGAAGACGGCGGCGGCCGCCAGGAAGCGGCGCGCGGCGGCGACCACCCGGGCGGCGTGGGCCAGCGTCGCCCCCGGCGCCCGGGCGGTGCCGTCGGGGCGCAGCTCGCCCGCGCCGACCGGCACGGCGGCGCGGGCGAGCTCGGCCAGTTCGCACGCCTCGTACGCCAGCACGAGTCGGGCTCGCGCCGCGTCCGGCAAGGGCCGGGTCCCGCTCGTCTCGGCCACCTCGGTCAGCCCCGCAGAAAGTAGAGGGCCGTCATGGTCACGGCGGTGCCGAGGATGACGCCGCGCAGCGAGCCGGCGGAAAGGCGGCGCGCCACATGGGCACCGCCGAAGCCGCCGACCACCGCGCCGGCCAGCATGGCGCCCAGCAGCCCGGGGGTGCGCAGGGCGTCGGAGGCCGCGAGAAAGAGCACCGTCGCGGTGAGGTAGACCGTCCCCACCTGGGCGACCCGCATCGGGTTGGTGACGGCCGGATCGAGCCCAAGGCCGACGCTCCACAGGGCGAGCATCATGATGCCTACGGCTCCGCCGAAGTATCCGCCGTAGACGGCCAGCAGGAACTGGCCGACCAGGACGGCCCGCGGCCCGAGGGCCGCGGAGCGCCCGAGGGCGGCGGTGAGTGCCCGGGAGAGCCGGCGGCCGAAGGCCAGGAGGAGGGTGGCGAAGGCGAGCAGCCAGGGCACCGCCGCGGCGAACGAGTCCGCGGGCAGCGCCAGCAGCAGGCCGGCACCGATGCCGCCCCCGACCACGCTGGCCGTCGTCAGCGCCACCGTCGAGGTCTCCCCCACCGGGACCAGTTGGCGCCGGTAGACCCAGACGCTGGCCACCGCGCCCGGCACCAGGGCGATGGTCGACGCGGCGTTGGCCGTCACCGGGGAGAGTCCGACCGCCACCAGCGCCGGCAGCGCGACGAACGTGCCCCCGCCGCCCACGGAGTTCAGCGCCCCGGCGACGACGCCGGCCAACAGGACGATCAGCATGTCGGACACCGACCGAGCATCGCCCGCCGCCCGAGGGAGCACAATGCGTTATCGACGAAGTCTGCCTCAGGCACAGCCTTAGGCTGAGGCCATGCGCTACGACCTGGACGACCTCCGGCTCTTCGTGGACATCGTGGCCGAGGGCTCGATCACGGCCGGCGCCCGCCGGAGGCACCTGAGCCTGCCGTCGGCCAGCGCCCGGGTGCGTTCGCTGGAGCAGCAGGCGGGCGTCACGCTGCTGGTCCGCGGCCGGCGTGGCGTGCGACCCACCCCGGCGGGCATGGCCCTCGCCCGCCACGCCCGCGACGTCCTGACGCAGACCGCCAGGCTCGAGGGCGCCGTCGCCAGCTACACCACCGCCCGGACGAGCTCGCTGACCCTGCTGGCCGGCGGCTCCGCGACGCACCGGCTCCTCCCCCACGCCCTGGTGTCCTTCCTCCGCGCGCACCCGGACGTCGACGTCACGGTCTCCGAGAGCCGCACCCCGCGAACCATGCGGATGCTCGCGGACGGCGAGGCGGACCTGGGGGTCGTCATCGACAACGAGGCCCGCGACAGCGGCCTGCGCGTGGAGTCGCTCGGCGACGACTCCCTCGTGGTCGTCGGCCAGGCCGGCGGGGTCCTGGCCGGGCGGACCGCGTTGGCCTACAGCGAGGTCGCCGAGCACCCACTCGTCGGGCTGCACGAGGACTCGGCGCTGCGCCGCTGGATCGAGACGAGCGTCGGGCCCCACGCCCCGGCGGTGCGCTACCGCACCAGCGTGGCCAACCTCAGCGTCCTCATCGCCCTCGTGGCGGCCGGGGTGGGGCTCGCCGTCGTGCCGCGCCGCGCCATCGACTCCGGCCATCCACTCGACGTGTGCGACCTGCGCGACCCCTGGGCCCGCCGCAGCCTGCTGCTGGCCTGGGGCGCCAAGGCAGGACCGCCGTCGCCCGCCACCGTGGAGCTCGCCGAGCACCTTCGTCGCGCGGCGCGCTCCGAGGGCGGCGAGGAACGCTGGCCGTGAACGCTCAACAGCCCTGTAACACTTGCCTGTCCGGGTCCACCGGGCCGCCCCACGCGTCGGCGGCCGCTCTAGGCTGACGCCCAGTTCGCAGCGGCATCGCGCCACGCACAGGGGGGAACCGGCCATGCAGCCACTTGGCCCGACGGATCCACAGGTCATCGGGGAGTACCGACTGGTCGGCAGGCTGGGCGCCGGGGGCATGGGCAAGGTCTACCTCGCCCGGTCGAGCCGGGGGCGGACCGTCGCCATCAAGCTCGTGCTGCCGGAGCTGGCGCACGAGCCGCAGTTCAGGGAGCGGTTCAGGAACGAGGTGGAGGCCGCGCGGCGCATCGGCGGGCCGTGGACGGCGCCGGTGCTCGACGCCGACATGGCGGCGGACACCCCATGGGTGGCCACCGGCTACGTGGCCGGGCCCTCGCTGACCGAGGTGGTCACGGGCGGGCAGCACGGACCGCTGCCGGAACGTTCCGTCCTCGCCCTGGCCAACGGCCTCGCCCGGGCCCTGCGCGACATCCACGCGGCCGGACTGATCCACCGGGACGTCAAGCCGTCCAACGTGCTGATCACCATCGACGGCCCGCGCGTCATCGACTTCGGCATCGCCCGCGCCGCCGAGGTCACCTCGTCCGCGCTCACCAGGACCGGCGCCGTCGTGGGCTCCCCCGGCTTCATGTCGCCCGAGCAGTGCAGGGGCGACCGACTGACGCCGGCCTCCGACGTGTTCTGCCTCGGCTCAGTGCTGGCCTTCGCGGCGACCGGGCGGTCCCCGTTCGGCGGCCCCGAGAGCGCCGTGCACGTGCTGATGCTCCGCATCCTGCAGGACGAGAAGGACCTCTCCGGGGTGGGCGACGGGCTGCGGGAACTGGTCACCGGCTGCCTGGCGCCACTGCCGAAGGACCGGCCCACGGTGGAACAGGTCATCGCGGCCACGGACGACGCCGTGCGGTGGGACGACCGGACCAAGGACCCGTGGCTGCCGGCCGGGCTGCTCGCCGGCCTCGGCCGGCAGGCGGTGGGCCTGCTCGACTCGGAGGAACCGGCGCGCGCGCCCGCCGCGCCGGCGATCCCGCTCGCCAAGCCGTCCCAACCGGTGCCGACCGCACCGGCGTTCGGCGCTCCGACGACCCAGCCGCCCGCGCCGTACGCCGCGCCGACCGCCGCCGCGTACACGGCGGCGCCGACCCCGCCGGCCGGCGGCTTCGGTCCGACCGCGCCGATGGCGCCGACCGCGCCCGGCCGCCGCCGGGGCGGGCTGGTGGCCGCCGCGCTCGTCGGCGTCCTGGCGGTGGGCGGCGTGGTGGGGGTCCTCGCGAACGGGGGCTCGGACGACGGCGACGCCCCCTCCGGGGACTCCCTGGAGGTGTCGGAGACGGAGACGGAAGCCCTCGACCCCGAGGCGATCGAACTGTCGAGCGGCGAGGACCGGACGACAAGCACCGACAGGGGGGAGTACGGCTTCCGCGCCGGGCAGGTCGCGCACTTCGACAACGGCCTGAACGTCTCGGTGGGGAACTTCGCGCCCTACACGCCCAGCGAGTACGCCGCCGGCATCGGCGAGAACGACGAGACCGTGCGGGTGACGGTCACCGTGGAGAACACCGGCCAGGCTCCCCTCGACCTCGACCTCAGGCTGCGCGGAACCACGGACAGCGGGGCGGAGGTCGCCGACATCATCGACAGCTTCGGGGAACTCATGCCCCCACTTCAGGTGAGCGTCTCCCCCGGCGAGACCGCGACCGGCGAGCTCGGCTTCGTGATACCCCCGGGGACCGAGTACGTCGACCTGCTGCTCGACGGGCTCAACGCGTACGCCGACAACGCGGTATGGCGGATCTACCCCTGAGAAAACCCGTTGCCCCCACCCCCGCCCCGTAGCCCACAATAGGTGACGGAGAGTCACCGATACGGGGGAGGCAAGGCCATGGGATTCACGGAGCTGCCGGGTGCGAAGGTGCCGATCCGCATGTGGGCGGATCCGGCCGGCGTCGAGGACGTCGCCATGCGGCAGTTGCAGAACGTCGCCACGCTGCCGTGGATCCACGGGCTGGCCGTGATGCCCGACGTGCACTACGGGAAGGGCGCCACCGTCGGCTCGGTCATCGCCATGCGGGGCGCCGTGTGCCCGGCGGCGGTGGGTGTGGACATCGGCTGCGGGATGTCGGCGGTGCGCACCTCGCTCACCGCGAACGACCTGCCGGGCGACCTGTCGCGGCTGCGGTCGCGGATCGAGGAGACGATCCCGGTCGGGCGCGCCATGCACGACGAGGCGGTGTCCCCCGGCCGGCTGCACGGGATGGGCACGGCCGGCCTGGACGACCTCTGGTCCCGCTTCGAGCGCGTCGCGGAGGCCGTCGCCTTCCGCCGGGAGCGTGCCGGGAAGCAGCTCGGCACGCTGGGCGGCGGGAACCACTTCATCGAGGTCTGCCTGGACACCGAGGGCGCCGTCTGGCTGATGCTGCACTCCGGTTCGCGGAACATCGGCAAGGAGCTCGCCGAGTTCCACATCGGGGAGGCGCAGCGGCTGCCGCACAACCAGGGCCTGGTCGACCGGGACCTGGCGGTCTTCATCGCGGACACGCCGCAGATGGCGGCCTACCGGCACGACCTGTTCTGGGCGCAGGAGTACGCGGCGCACAACAGGGCGTTGATGATGGCGCTGCTCCAGGACGTGGTGCGGAAGGAGTTCCGGAAGGCGAAGCCGCGCTTCGACGAGGTCGTCTCGTGTCACCACAACTACGTGGCCGAGGAGCGGTACGAGGGCGTCGACCTGCTCGTCACCCGCAAGGGTGCCATCCGGGCCGGCGCCGGGGAGCTGGGGATCATCCCCGGCTCGATGGGCACCGGCTCGTACATCGTCCGGGGCCTGGGCAACACCGCGTCCTTCCAGTCCGCCTCGCACGGCGCGGGCCGGCGGATGAGCCGGGCGGCGGCCAGGCGGCGGTTCACGGCGCGCGACCTCGCCGAGCAGACGGGCGGCGTGGAGTGCCGCAAGGACAGCGGGGTGGTGGACGAGATCCCGGCCGCCTACAAGCCGATCGAGCAGGTCATCGAGCGGCAGCGGGATCTGGTCGAAGTGGTGGCCCAGCTCAGGCAGGTGGTCTGCGTCAAGGGCTAGCCATTGGTCTAGTCATGACAACCAGCTGGGTCTAGTCTGGTCCGCGAGTTTCGATGAGAGCGCTCTCAGTCTCCCTGTTCCCCGTCGAACGACACCAAGGAGAACCCCCACATGAGACGCACGTCAGGACTGCGACTCGGGCTGTCCGCGTTACTGCTGATCGGTGCCCTGAGCGGCACGGGCGCGGCCGCCGCCGACCGGGCCACGGCGGACGAGGGCGCGAGCGAGGCGATCGTGGAGGCGATGCGCCGGGACTTCGGTCTGACCGAGGCAGAGGCGCGGGAGCGGCTGCGCGACGAGGCCGTCGCGATCGAGATCCAGGAGGACGCCGAGCGGGCCGCCGGCGCGGCGTTCGCCGGGGCCTGGTACGACGCCGAGGCCGGTGAGCTGGTCGTCGCCGTCGCGGACGGGGACCGGGCCGACGCGGTGCGGGCGACCGGGGCGCGGGCCGAGCTCGTGCGGCACAGCGAGCGGGAGCTCACCCGCGTGTTGGAGTCCGTCGACGAGCTCGCGGAGCGGTCGGGGGCGCCCGCGGGCGTGAGCGGCTGGCGGGTGGACCCGCGGTCCAACACGGTGGTGGTGAGCGTCGTCGCGGGCGAGGAGGAGGATGCCGAGGTCGCCGCGTTCCTCGCCGACGCCCGCCGGCAGGGCGCGGTGACGGTGGAGGAAGCCCCGGCCGAGGCGCCCGTGCCGTTCGCGGCCGGCACGGTCGGCGGCGACCCGTTCTACACGGGCAACGTCCGCTGTTCCATCGGCTTCTCGGTGCAGGGCGGCTTCGTCACCGCCGGGCACTGCGGCCGCCCCGGCCAGGCGGTCTACGGCTGGGACGGCTCGCTGATCGGCTACATCCAGGGCTCCTCCTGGCCCGGCAACGACTACGCCTGGGTCAGCGTGGGGAACGGCTGGTGGACGGTGCCGGTGGTGCTGGGCTGGGGCACGGTGTCGGACGCCCTGGTGCGCGGCTCCAACGAGGCGCCGATCGGCGCCTCGATCTGCCGCTCCGGGTCGACCACGGGCTGGCACTGCGGCACGCTCCGCGGCAAGAACGAGACCGTCAACTACTCGTCGGGCGAGGTCGTGTACGGGCTGACGAGGACGAGCGTCTGCGCGGAACCGGGCGACTCGGGCGGCTCGTACATCAGCGGTGACCAGGCCCAGGGTGTGACGTCCGGCGGCTACGGCAACTGCTCGACCGGCGGCGAGACCTGGTACCAGCCGGTCAACGAGATCCTCGGGGCGTACGGGCTCCGTCTGCACACGGCCTGACCCGGTGGGCCGCCGCCGAGCACCGGGCGGCGGCGGCCCGCTTCCGGAAGGCGCGGGTGCTTTCACGCCATCGGCCGCCGCCGCTTGGAGAACCGGGGCCGACCTCGTACCGTCAGCACCCGCACTCCGTTCCGGAAGGAAGTCATCACTCATGATCCGAAAGGCCGTCATCCCGGTGGCGGGGCTCGGCACTCGGCTGCTGCCGCTGACCAAGGCACTGCCCAAGGAGATGCTGCCGATCCTCGACAAGCCCGTGCTGCAGCACACCATCGAGGAGCTGGTCGCCTCCGGGATCGACGACGTCACCATCGTCGTCTCCGCGCGCAAGACGCTGGTGCAGCAGCACTTCGCCCCGGACGAGGACCTCGACCTGCGGCTGCGCGCCGACGGCAAGGCGGCGTTGGCCGACGCGCTGCTCGAGGTCACCGGCATGGCGCGGATCACCTACCTCTACCAGGACGGCCCCTACGGCAACGGCACCCCGGTGCTGAACGCGGCGCGGGTGGTGGGGAACGAGCCCTTCATGGTGCTGTGGCCGGACGACGTCTTCACCTCCGAGGTGCCACGCGCCCAGCAGCTCCTCGACGCCTACGAGCGCACCCGCGCGCCCGTCCTGAGCCTGATGCCGATGGAGCCCGAGGAGTCGCACCGCTACGGCGTGCCCGTCGTGCGCGAGGAGCTGGGCGGCGGGCTGATCAGGATCGACGGCCTGGTGGAGAAGCCCAAGCCGCAGGACGCCCCGTCGGCGTACGCGGCGATCGGCGGCTATGTCGTCACTCCGGGGATCGTGGCGGAGCTGGAGCGGATGGCGGCCCGGCACCGGACGCGGCCGGACGGCGAGATCGCGCTGTCCGACGCGATCCACCGGCACGCGGGCGAGCACCCGGTGTTCGGGCAGGTGGTGGACGGGACCTGGTGGGACACGGGCAACGCGCTCGGCTATCTGCGCGCCCAGTTCGCCGCGGCGCTCGCCCATCCGGAGTACGGCCCCGAGCTCCGGAAGCTGGCGCTGGGCGAGGACCCGGCGGGGCGGGGCACGCCGCCCGGGTGACGCGGCGCCGATTGAAACGTTAGCTCACCCCGTCGGCGCACTTCCGGCCCTCCGCGCCATCGTTGATGGGGCGTGATGATGGAGATGCTCTACCGGATCGACGAACAGGGCGCCGAGGTGTTCGACGGGGTCTCTGAGTGCTGCGCCGACCTGTTGGCGGAGTTCACCGCCTCCATGGACGAGATCGAGGCGAAGTTCGCCAACCACTGGGTGAACAGCCCGGTTCCGGCCGCCCACCCGCACGAGTGAGCGGCTGGTCCCATGCGGTTGCTGTGGATCCGGCACGGGCAGACGCCGGCCAACCTCGCCGGGCTGCTGGACACGGCGGCGCCCGGCGAGGACTTGACGGCCGAGGGGCGGCGGCAGGCGGCGGCGCTGCCCGAACTGCTCGCCGGCGAGCGGATCGACGCGCTCTTCGCGTCCACACTGGCGCGTGCGGTGGCGACGGCGGAACCGCTGGCGAGCGCCAGAGGGCTCCGACCGCGGCTCAGGGACGGCCTCCGCGAGCTTGCGGCCGGGGAGTTGGAGGGCCGGGGGGACGCGGCGGCGGTCGGCACCTACCGACGGGTGGCCTGTGACTGGGCGCGGGGGCGGACCGAGGTGCGGATGCCGGGCGGGGAGAGCGGTGCCGAGGCCCTGGGCCGGCTCGACGCGGTGGTGGCCGAGGCGGCAGCGGCGGGGTCGGCGGTGGCGGTGGTCGGCCACGGCTCGGCGATCCGGGTGTGGACCGCGGTGCGGGCGGTGAACGTGTCGGTCGAGTTCGTGTTGGCGCACGAGGTGCCCAACGGCGGCGTGGTGGCACTGGAGGGCGAGCCCGGGCGGGGGTGGCGGGCGGTGTCCTGGGCCGGCGCGCCGTTCGGCGACGCGCCGGTTGCCGTGTCGGGTTGAGGTCCGGTCAGCGGGGTACCGGGAGCGGCGGGGTGGCGGGGGTGTCGACGTAGGGCTGCTCGGACAGTTCGGCGATCCGGTGCATCAGCTGGGTGGTGAGTTCGCGCAGGGTCGCGGTGGCGGGGGCGCCGTCGGGGCGGGGCGGGCGGTGTCGCAGGGCCGAGTAGTCGAGGGGCCGGCCGAAGCGGATCCTGACCCGGTGCGGCCGGAGCAGCGTGCTGCCGATCGGCTGGACGAGGTCGGTGCCGGCGATCCCGAACGGCACCAGTGGGGCGCCGGTGGTGAGGGCGATGCCGGCGGTGCCGGGCCGGCCGCGGTGCAGCCGGCCGTCGGGGGACCTGGTGCCCTCGGGGTAGATGGCCAGGGCGGCTCCGCCGGCGAGCAGGGTGGCGCCGGTGGCGACGAACCGGCGGGCGGCGGCCGGGCCGCCGCGGCGGTCGACGGGCTGGAAGCCGAGGCCGCCGCAGTAGGCGGCGAGGGCGCGACCGCGCGGCCCGGGTGCCGTGAAGTACTCGCGTTTGCCGAAGAAGACCAGGCGTCGGGGTACGGCGGCCATCAGGAAGAAGGTGTCGCAGGCGGCGAGGTGGTTGCCGGCCAGCAGCACGGGGCCGGTGCGCGGCAGGTGTTCGAGGCCCTCGACGGTGGTGGGGCAGGCGGTGGCGGCGGCCAGCCGCATCAGGGCGCGGGTGGCGCGGTAGACGGGCATGGTGGGTGGCTCACCGGTCCTGGTCCCGCTGGGCGGGGACGGGGGCGAGCTCGTCCAGCGCGACCCGCCAGTGTTCCGCGAGTTCACGGGCCTCGGGGAAGGCGGCGTCAGCCGTGAAGGCGCAGGTCGCCCGGGAGCGCCAGACGACGAGAGCGGGCAGGCAGGGCAGGTGGGCCGGCAGGCAGCTGATGGGGGTGACGCGCAGCGGCTCACGGCCCTCGTACCCCAGGTCGGCGGCGGCCGTGACCACCGTGGTCTGGAGGCCGGCGCGGGCGAAGACCCGGTCCGAGAGGGCGCTGACGCCGCGCGGTCCGAGCCGGCCGAAGGTGACCTCGTGGGCCCACCGGGTGGATCTGGGCTTGAGGCGGGCGGTGTGCCGCGCGATCAGCTGGGCGCGGCGGGCCAGGTCGGGCTCCTGCCACGGCACCGGGACCAGGGCGATGGTGAAGCGGTTGCCGACGTAGGGCCGGCCGGTGTCCTGGCCGAGGGCGACGGGCAGGCCGAAGCCGCGGGCGCGCCGGCCCTCGCCGGTCCAGCCGGTGGGGTCGAAGCGTTCGGCGGCGCGGGAGAGGGCGGCGAGGTGGACGTCGAGGACGGAGCAGCCCAGGCGGCCGGCGGCGGAGCGGAGCCGGCCGACCGGGACGGTGGTGCTGGCGAGGAGGCGTTCGTTCTTGCGCGGCAGGTCGAGCAGGGGTCGGCGCGGGGCGGGGCGCAGCAGTTGGGCGGCGTCCCGGGTGACGCGGGTGAGGCCGGCGACGCGGGCTCCGAACGGCGGTCGGGGGGCCGCCGGTCGGGGAACGGCGGGCGTGGCCGGGGCGGTGCCGAAGAGCAGGCGGCTGATCCTGGCCACCGTGAGGCCGTCGTGCAGGGCGTGGTGGGCGCGGTAGCACAGCAGGTGGCGGTCGGGGCCGAAGCCGTGGACGAGCCAGACGTCCCAGGGCTCCTCCGGGCGGGCCAGCGGCCGGTTGACCAGTTCGTCGTGGGCGGCGGCCGCGGCGTGCGGGCCCGGGGTGACACGGAGTTCCCGCACGTGGCGTTCGACGGGCGCGTCGGAGGGCGTGGGCAGCAGCGGCAGCCGTTCGCGGACGTGGGCGCGCAGTTCGTCGATGGTGGGTGGGGGGCCGGCCAGTTCCAGGACGAGGCCGCTGAGCAGGAAGTGGCCGGCGCCGTCGTGCGCCATCCGGTGCAGGTGGCGGTCGAGGGCGGGGAACGCCGGCCGGGCGGTGTCGGCCGGGTGGGGTGTGGTCGGCATGGGTGGGGCTCCTTGCGTGGGGTGGGCTGGGCGGTGGCGCGGCCCGGCCATCAGTCCCCGGCGGCGAGCGTGGGCCAGGTGACGCTGGTGCCGCCCCAGGTGAGCCCGGCGCCGAACGCGGCCAGGACGACGCGGTGTCCCGGGCGCAGGTCGCCGTCCCGGTTGGCGTGGTCCAGGAGGAGGGGGACGGAGGCGGCGGTGGTGTTGCCCGCGTGCTCGATGTTGCTGACCCAGCGGGCGGGGTCGACGCCGAGGTCGGCGGCGAGGGCCCGGGAGATGCGGGCGTTGGCCTGGTGGACGGCGAACCGGTCGACCTCGTGCAGCGACCAGCCGGCCCGCTCGGCCGCGGTGGCGACGGCGCCGCCCATCCGGTGGAGGGCGTGCCGGAAGACGGACCTGCCGTCCATGGTGAGCGCGACGGGGCCGCGCCGGTCGAGCGAGCCGCCGCCGGTGATGTGGATGAAGTCGCCGTGGTCGCCGTCGCTGCCGAGGACGAAGGGGCCGAGGGCACCCGGCTCCGCGGGGTCCCCGGCGCGCAGCACGACGGCGCCGGCCGCGTCGCCGAAGATGGCGGCGGTGGTGCGGTCCTCGGGGTCGAGGACGGAGGACATGGTGTCGGCGCCGACGAGCAGGATCCGGTGGAAGGTCCGGGCGGCGAGGAGGCCGTCGGCGACGGCGAGGCCGTAGAGGAAGCCGGAGCAGGCGGCGGACACGTCGAGGGCCGCGACGCCGCACAGGCCGAGCCGGGCGGCGACGGTGGGGGCGCTCGACGGGCAGATGCGGTCGGGGGTGCCGGTGGCGAGCAGGACGGCGTCGACCTGGCCCTCGCCGTCGGACTTCAGGGCGCGGGCGCCGGCCTCGACGGCCATCTCGACGGTGGCGGTGCCCGGTTCGACGCGGCGCCTGGTCCGCACCCCCGTGCGCTGGAGGATCCACTCCTCGCTGACGCCGAGCCTGGCGGCCACGGTGTCGTTGGCGACCACGGTCGGTGGCAGCCAGGAGCCGAGGCCGCTGAGCACGGTGGCGGGCCGGCCGGCGGTCACGGCGCTACTGGCTCGGTCCGGCGGCGCAGGAACTCGGCGACCTCCGCCACGGTCCGCAGCCCGTAGAGCTCGTCCTCGTCGAGCTCCAGGCCGAGTTCCTGCCTGGCGATCAACACCAGTTCGGTGACGGCGAGCGAGTCGAGCCCGGCCTCCTCGGGGGTGGCCTCGGGACGCACACCGGCGGCGGGGAGTTGGAGTCTGCCCACCATGGTGTCGCGCAGCCATTCGTACATGTCTCTCCCTCGTCCTCCCGACACGCGGTGGGGCGCGGTCGGCTCGGTGCGGTGCGGTCGCCCTGCGGCGGGGGCACACGTTTCCACACCGGGAGGGGGCCTCCGGACCAGCTGTCAGCCTCTAGGACGACGTTGGCGGGGAGAAACACCCGGAGGAGTGAGGGGTGCCGGCGGGCATGTGACGGCCGTCTTCCGCCGTCCCGGCGCCCACTGAAAATTAATTTTGCATGTTCTGCATTTTTTCATACCCTGCAATACGTGGGTGAGAGAACGGGGGCCCTGGGGCTGCGCGAGCGGAAGAAGCGCGCCACCAGGGCGGCGCTGGCCGAGGCCGCGGTGCGGCTCGCGGCGGCGCGGGGGGCGGAGAACGTGACCGTGGAGGCGATCAGCGCCGAGGTCGGCGTCTCACCACGCACCTTCTTCAACTACTTCGAACACCGCGACGACGCCTTCGTGATGATCGACAGCGACGCCGGGCGGCGGGTCAGGAGCGCGGTGGTCGCCGCGCCGGCGCGGCTGTCCCCGCTCGAGGCCGTGCGCGACGCCCTGGCGGCCGAGCTCGCGGACGTCGAGGACCGGCACGAGTTGTGGCGGTTGCGCGCCGAGGTCCTCCAGCAGGCGCCGCACCTGCTGGTGCGCAGCCTGGGTGCGCACATGGCGGACGAGCGCGGCCTCGCGGAGGCCGTCGCCCAGCGGCTCGGCGAGCGGGCGGGCGACTCCGTCGGTCTCTACCCACGTCTGGTGGCGGCCACGGCCGGCACCGCGGTCCGGGTCGCCATCGAACACTGGAGCGCCGCCTCCGCCGAGGCGTTCCTCCCGATCTTCCACAGCGCCTTCGCACAGCTTGCCGCCGGGCTGCCGGCGTCACCGCCGACGACCGGCGCCCGGCCGGCCGACCACTGACGGCCGGCCCGCGCGCGGCGCGTCGCGCGTGGGTCTCCGCCGGATCCCTTTCACCGAGTCACCGAGAAGGAACAACCGTGAGTCCAACCGAGGCGCCGGAACACAGTCCGGCCGCCATGACGAGCCGGCAGATCCTGCAGGCGATGACCGGCCTGATGGCCGGCATGTTCGTGGCCATCCTGGCCGGCACGGTGGTGGCCAACGCGCTGCCCCGGATCGTCGCCGACCTGGGTGCCAGCCAGTCCTCCTACACCTGGGTCGTCACCTCCGAGCTGCTGGCGATGACCGCCACCGTCCCGCTGTGGGGCAAGCTCTCCGACCTCTACAACAAGAAGCTGCTGCTCCAGCTGTCGCTCGCCATGTTCGTCGTCGGTTCGCTGCTGGCCGGCTTCTCGCAGGGCGTCGGGCTGCTGATCTTCAGCCGGGTCGTCCAGGGCATCGGCGCCGGTGGTCTCACCGCGCTCGTCCAGGTGGTGATGGCGGCCATCATCCCGCCGCGCCAGCTGGGCAAGTACGCGGGCATCTTCGGCGCCGTCTTCGCCGTGGGCACGGTCGCCGGACCGCTGGTGGGCGGCGTGCTGGTGGACACCTCCTGGCTGGGCTGGCGCTGGTGCTTCTTCATCGGGGTGCCGTTCGCGCTGGCCGCGATCGTCACGCTGCAGCGCACCCTGTCGATCCCGACCACCCGCCGCGAGATCAAGATCGACTACCTGGGCGCCTTCCTGATCGTCTCCGGCGTCTGCTCGCTGCTGATCTGGATCACCCTGGCCGGCAACGAGTTCGACTGGATGTCCTGGCAGACGGCCGCCTTCACCATCGGCGGCGTCCTGCTGCTGGCCGCCGCCGTCTGGGTCGAGGCCCGGGTGCCCGAGCCGATCATCCCGCTGGACATCTTCCGCAACCGGACGGTCACCCTGACCACCGTCGCCAGCCTGCTGGTGGGTGTCGCGATGTTCGGCGGCACCGTCTTCCTCTCCCAGTACTTCCAGATCTCGCTGGGCAACTCCCCCACCGTCGCGGGCCTGATGGGCCTGCCGATGATCATGGGACTGCTGGTGTCGTCGACCGTCGCCGGGCAGATCATCACCCGCACCGGCGTGTGGAAGATCCACCTGGTCATCGGCGGCGTGGTGATGACCGTCGGCCTCGCGCTGCTCGCCACCATCGACCGGGACACCAACTTCGGCCTGCTCAGCGTCTACATGGCCCTGCTGGGCATCGGCGTCGGCATGCTGATGCAGAACCTGGTGCTGGCCGCGCAGAACGACGTGCCGGCGCGCGAGCTGGGCGCCGCCACCTCCGTGCTGTCCTTCTTCCGCAGCATGGGCGGCACCATCGGTACCAGCGTGCTGGGCGCGGTGCTCGCCAACCGGGTCGCGGACGAGATGGCCAGCCAGCTGCCCGCCACGGGGGACGAGGCCGCGTCCGGCGGCGCCCACTCGGTGCCCGACGTGTCGCTGCTGCCGGAGCCGATCCGGGAGATCGTGCAGGACGCCTACGGCGTGGCGACCGCCGAACTCTTCCTGCTCGCCACCCCGTTCGCCGCGCTGGCCTTCCTGGTGGTCCTCTTCATCAAGGAGAAGCCGCTCAAGACCGCCAGCGGCAACGAGCGGTTGGCGGCGGAGGAGGGCGACGCCGCCGGGGAACAGGCGCCGGTGGCCCCCGTGCACTGAGCGGCCCCGCTCCCGCCGAGGGCCGGCGACGCCGCATCGTTCCGCGTCGCCGGCCCTCGGCGTCCTACCATGGTGCGGTCATGGACAGCGCTGAATTCCGTAGCTATGTGGCCCTCGGTGACTCGTTCACCGAGGGCATGTCGGACGCCCTCCCGGACGGCACCTACCGGGGCTGGGCCGATCTGCTGGCCCGCCGTCTCGCCGAGCGGCGGGCCGGGTTCAGGTACGCGAACCTCGCGGTGCGCGGCAAGCTCATCGACCAGATCGCGGCGGACCAGGTGCCGGTCGCCGCGGCGATGGGCGCCGATCTGGTCACGCTGGTCGGCGGGTTGAACGACGTGCTGCGGCCGCGTTGCGACCTGGACGCGGTGTGCGACGCCCTGGAGCGGTCGGTCGCGGCGCTCGCGCCCTCGTGCGGGCGGCTGGTGCTGATGCGCACCCCGGGGCGGCGCGGTCCGGTGCTGGAGCGGTACCGGCCGAGGATGGAGCGGCTGTTCTCGTTCGTCGACGAGTTGGCGGAGCGGCACGGCGCCCTGGTGATCGACCTGTTCGAGTCGCGGGCGATCGGCGATCCGCGGATGTGGGCGGACGACCGGCTGCACCTGACGCCCGAGGGGCACCGGCGGGTGGCCGAGGCGGTCTGGCAGGGCCTGGGCCACCCGCCGACCTTCGACTGGGACGAGCCGCTGCCCATGTCGACGCCGGCCCGCTGGGCGGCGCGGCGGGGCGCGGACCTCAGGTTCGCGCGGGAGCACCTGCTGCCGTGGATCGGGCGCCGGTTGACGGGCCGCTCCTCGGGGGACGGCCGGGCGCCCAAGCGCCCCGACCTGCTGCCGCTGACCTGGGAGGACCAGCCGACCGAGCCGGCGAGCGGGCCGTAGAATCCGGTGGCGTGACTGACAAGCCGCGCATTCCGAACGTTCTCGCCGCCCGCTACGCCTCCGTCGATCTGGCCGCCCTCTGGTCCCCCGAGTACAAGGTGGTGTTGGAGCGCCGGCTGTGGCTGGCGGTGCTGCGAGCTCTCGACGAGCTGGGGGTGCCGGTGGCGCCCGGGGCGGTCGCCGACTACGAGCGGGTGGTCGAGACCGTGGACCTGGCCTCCATCGCGGCGCGCGAGCGGGTCACCCGGCACGACGTGAAGGCGCGGATCGAGGAGTTCAACGCGCTCGCCGGGCACGAGCAGGTACACAAGGGCATGACGTCCCGGGACCTGACCGAGAACGTCGAGCAGTTGCAGATCCGGCTCTCGCTCGAACTGGCGCGGGACCGGACGGTGGCGCTGCTGGCGCGGCTCGGCCGGCTGGCGGGCGAGCACGCGGAGCTGGTGATGGCCGGCCGCTCGCACAACGTGCCGGCGCAGGCCACCACGTTGGGGAAGCGTTTCGCCACGGCGGCCGACGAGCTGCTGGTGGCGTTCGGCCGGCTGGAGGAGCTGCTGGCCCGGTATCCGCTGCGCGGCGTCAAGGGCCCGGTGGGCACCTCCCAGGACATGCTCGACCTGCTGGGCGGGGACGAGCGGAAGCTGGCCGAGCTCGAGGGCCGGATCGCGGGGCACCTGGGCTTCGGGCAGGTCCTCACCTCGGTCGGGCAGGTGTACCCGCGGTCGCTCGACTACGAGGTGACCACGGCCCTGGCGCAGCTGGCGGCGGCGCCGTCCTCGCTGGCCAAGACGATCCGGCTGATGGCCGGGCAGGAGCTGGTGACCGAGGGCTTCCAGCCGGGCCAGGTCGGCTCGTCCGCGATGCCGCACAAGATGAACACCAGGTCCTGTGAGCGGGTCAACGGGCTCGCGGTCATCCTTCGGGGCTACGCGTCGATGACGGGTGAGCTGGCGGGCGACCAGTGGAACGAGGGTGACGTCTCGTGCTCCGTGGTGCGCCGGGTGGCGCTGCCGGACGCGTTCTTCGCGTTCGACGGCCTGGTGGAGACCTTCCTGACCGTGCTCGACGAGTTCGGCGCCTTCCGCCCCGTGGTGGCGCGGGAGCTCGACCGCTACCTGCCGTTCCTGGCCACCACCAAGGTGCTGATGGCGGCCGTCCGGGCCGGGGTGGGCCGGGAGACGGCACACGAGGTCATCAAGGAGCACGCGGTGGCCTCGGCGCTCGCGATGCGGGAGGGCGCGGAGCGCAACGAGCTGCTCGACCGGCTGGCGGCCGACGAGCGGATCCCGCTCGACCGGGCCGGGCTCGACGCGCTGATGGCGGACCGGCTGTCGTTCACCGGCGCGGCCGCGGGACAGGTGGCCGGCGTGGTGGCGCGGGTCGAGGACGTCGTCAAGCGCTATCCGGAGGCGGCCGGCTACCGGCCGGGCGCCATCCTGTAGCGGCGCGGTCGGTGGCGGCGCCGCCGACGGCGTAGGTTGGTGCCGGGGGTTGCTGGTGCTGACGAGGTCGGAGGCGGCGTGACCGGTCTGCTGGGCGGGGATCCCTCCCTGTTGCGTCGGATCAACTCGGCCGTGGTGCTCAGGGCGCTGCGGGACGCCGAGCCGTCCTGCTCGTTGACCGACCTGGCCCGGGTGACGGGGCTCTCCCGGCCGACGGTCGAGGGAGTCCTCGACGGCCTGGCGCGGGCCGGACTGGTCGCGGAGACGGACGCGGCCGAGCCGGGCGGCGCGCGCCGGCTCGGGCGACCGGCGCGACGGTTCAGGTTCCGCGGCGAGTCGGGCGTGGTGCTGGGCGTCGAGGTGGGGCCGCGCCGGCTGTCCGCGGTGCTGGCGGACCTGACGGGGCGGCGGCTCGGCTCGCTGGCGCGCGAGGTGTCGGTGCGGGCCGCGGCCGAGGAGCGGCTGGCCGGGGCGGTGGAGGTGGCCGGCGGGCTGCTGCGGGAGCGCGCGGTGGAGCCCGGCATGCTGCGGGCTGTCGGGGTGGGCAGCCCGGGGATCGTGGGCGCCGAGGGCACGGTGCGGTTGTGCACGGCACTGCCCGGCTGGACCGGGCTGCGTCTCGGCGAGCTGCTGCGGGCCGAGTTCGGCTGTCAGGTGCTGGTGGAGAACGACGCCAACGCGGCGGTGCTCGCGGAGCGCTGGTCGGGCGCGGCGGTGGGCGCGGACGACGTGGTGATGGTGCTGGCGGGGTTGAGCCCAGGGGCCGGCTCGTTGATCGGGGGCCGGCTGCACCGGGGGCACGGCGGGGCGGCCGGGGAGATCGGCGCGCTGCATCTGCTGGGGCGCCAGGCGGAGCCCGAGCGGCTGCTCTCCACCTCGGGCGAGCCGCTCGACCCGCTGGACGAGCCGGCGGTGGCGGCTGTGTTCGCGCGCGCCGCCGAGGGGGACGCGGGCGCTACCCGGGCGGTGGAGCGCTTCGTGGAGCAGCTGGTGCACGACGTGACCGCGCTGGTGCTGGCGCTCGACCCCGAGCTGGTGGTCATCGGCGGTTGGGCGGCCGGCCTCGACGGCGTGGTGGAGCCGCTGCGGCGGGAGCTGGCGCGCTACTGCCTGCGGACGCCACGGGTGGTGGCGTCCACGCTGGGAGGTGCCGCGGTCGCCACCGGGGCGTTGCGGCTGGCGCTCGACCGGGTGGAGGAGGAGCTGTTCGCCGTGGAGGAGGTCAGCTCCCGCTGAGCGACACGGTGCCCTGGGTGCCGAAGGTGAGCCGGCAGGTGTCGGCCCGGTAGGTCGCGACGGCGGCGGCGACCGTGCGCCCGGCGGCGGTGTAACGAGTGGTGACGATGAGGACGGGGGCGCCGGGCAGCTGGTCGAGGCGGCGCGCCTCGGGGGCGCCGGCCGAGCCGAGCTCGACGGCGCGGTCCTGGCTGTCGGGTCGCAGCTCCTGGAGCCAGGCGAGCATCCGCCGGCCGCGCGCCACGCCTCCGGCCGCCTCGGGGGGCGGGACCGAGTCGGTGAGGACGCCGGCCGGCACGTAGAGCTGCTCGGTGGCGACGGCCTGGCCGTGGGTGGCCAGGACGCGGTGCACGACCTCGACCGGCTCGTCGGGGCGGACGTCGAGCATCCGGGCCACGGCGGTGGGCGGCGGCGCGGCGGCGCAGTCGGTGGTGACCCAGGCGTCCCCGGGGGCGCCCGGCCAGGTGTGGCGGCGGGGGCTGACGTCGACGCCCACGCGGGGCGGCGCGACGGTGGTGCCGACGCCGCGGCGGCGCTGGAGGCGGCCCTCGAGCTCCAGCTGGTCAAGGGCCTGCCGGAGGGTGGCGCGGGCGACGCCGAAGCGGGCCGCGAGCTCCCGCTCGTTGGGCAGGGCCTGGCCGACGGAGAACTCGGTGTCGAGCGCCTCGGTGAGGACGGTCTTGAGGTGCCAGTACTTGGGCTCCGACGTCTGCTGGTCGAGCTGCGTGCTCCCCACCCTGGCCTCCACGGGCGCTTCCGACCCCGGACGGCCGCGCGCCGGCGGTCCGGTGACGATGAATACGGTGATTATGAAAGGTTGTTGCGTATATAGACCCTAGGTCGCCGCCGAGGCTTGGTCAAGACCAATAGGAGGCACACCGTGCGCCCGCCTCGCGCCCGCTCGCATATATGATCGTTCATCTGAGTGGAGGAGGGAGCCGTGAGCATGGCGGGACACGGGAAGCGGCGGTCGGTGACGGTGGTGACCGGGGGCAGTCGGGGCATCGGCGCCGCAGTGGCGGTGCGGCTGGCGGCGGACGGGCACGACGTGGCCATCGGGTTCGCCAGGGACGAGGCGGCGGCCGGCGAGGTCGTGGCGCGCGTGCGTGCGGCCGGGCGGCGGGCGGTCGCGGTGCGGGCGGACGTGAGCGTCGAGGCCGAGGTGGACGCTCTCTTCGACGCCGCGGTCGGCGAACTCGGGCCGGTGACCGGGCTGGTGAACAACGCGGCCGTCACCGGGCCGCTCGGTGCCTTCACGGAGACCGCGACCGAGGTGATGCGCCGGGTGCTCGACGTCAACGTGCTGGGGACCCTGCTGTGCGCCAGGCGCGCGGCCAGGGAGATGTCCACGCGGCACGGCGGGGGCGGCGGGGCGATCGTGAACGTCTCGTCGGGCGCGGCCACGCTGGGCGGCCCGGGCGAGTACGTCCACTACGCGGCGTCCAAGGCGGCCGTCGACACCGTGACGCTCGGCCTCGCCAAGGAGCTCGGGCCCGAGGGGGTGCGGGTGAACTCGGTGCAGCCCGGGGCGGTCGACACCGAGATGCACGCGGCGATGGGCGACCCCGGGCGCGGGGAGCGGATCGGGCGGGCCACCCCGCTGGGCCGGGTGGGGCGCCCCGAGGAGATCGCCGCCGCCGTGGCCTGGCTGCTCTCGCCCGAGGCCTCCTACACCACGGGCGCCGTGCTGCGGGTCGCCGGCGGCCGCTAGGTGTGCTGTCGCGCGCGTCAGGCGGCCGACAGATGGGCCAGCTTCTCGGGGTTGCTGATCAGGTAGATCCGGCGCAGCGTGCCGCCGCTCGCCTCCAGCAGGATGACGCTGAACGGGCGGCCGGCGCTGGTGACGAGGAGTCCCGGCACGCCGTTGAACTCGGTGACCAGGAAGCCGGGTTGCGCGGGCGCGCGGCCTCCGATGCCGGCCAGGAAGCGGCCCACCTTGTCCGTGCCCTCGATGACCCGGAGCGGGCCCTTGCCGATCCCGCCGCTGTCGCCGGTCAGCGTCACGTCGGGGGCGAGGACCGAGACCAGCCCTTCGAGGTCGCCCTCCAGCGCGGCCGCCAGGAACCGCTCGGTGAGGTCGCGCCGCTCCCCGGCGTCCACCGGGTACCTGGGGCGGCGCTCGGCGACGTGGCGGCGGGCGCGGCCGGCGAGTTGGCGGACGGCCGACTCGGTGCGACCGAGCGCGGCGGCGATCTCGGCGAAGGGCAGGGCGAACGCCTCCCGCAGCACGAACACCGCGCGCTCCAGCGGGGAGAGCGATTCCAGGACGACGAGCACCGCGTAGGAGACGGTGTCGGCGAGCACGGCCCGCTCGGCGCCGTCCGGAGCGGCGGTGAGCTCGGCGACGGCCCGGTCGGCGGGCAGCGGCTCGGGCAGCCAGGGGCCGACGTAGGACTCGCGGCGGGCCGCGAGCTGGCGCAGGCGGTCGACCGCCAGCCGGCTCACGATCCGCACCAGGTAGCCGCGTGGCTCCTCGACGGCGGACCGGTCGGCCGCCGACCAGCGCAGCCACGCCTCCTGCACGGCGTCCTCGGCGTCGCTGACCCGGCCCAGCATCCGGTAGGCCACCCCGAACAGCAGACTCCGGTGCGCCTCGAAGTCGCGGAGGGCGGTGTCGTCCGTCATGAGGTGCTCAGCCACCCTCCCATCCCACCCGAGCGGACGCGTGCTGTCCAGCCGACTCCGCCGGCCACCTCGGGAACACCCGCGCCGAGCCTCGCGTTTTCTGTCGGAAGAGGCTCAATTTCGTGTCTCGACAAGGGCGTTGACCAGTCACGGGAGTACGGTGCCCAGGGACGGCCCGGGCGGGCCGCGCCGGTCGGCGCGGACACGGCCCGGGCGGATCGGCCGGCGTGGTGCGGGGGTGGACCAACGTGGCGGAAGCGAAGGGAACATTTCCGCCGGAAGCCTCCTTTACCGTCCGGTCACAGGGCGTTCGTGATCACGCAATAACCGAGGACGACAGTGCTTGCATGGCAGACTCCGATGTACCGAGCGGCTCGATCGGCGTTCCGCGCCAGAGACCGCGGGGGGACGGCTCAGATCGCCGGCGGGCCGACGGCCACCGGCACGTGCCGGACGGTGGGGCGGCGTGCGACAGGGGGTCGGCGCGTCCGATGAGCGAGCTGATCCTGCTGCGCGCGGCGGGCCCCGACGACCTCGACGCGGCGCTCGCCCTGCACCGGCGCTGCTCGCCCGACACGCTCGCCCGCCGCTACCACGGCCCGGCGGACGAGGCGGACGGCTACCTGCCGCACCTGCTCGACCCGCGGCACGGCCGCGCGTTGGCCGCCAGGACGGTGTCCGGCCGCCTCGTGGGCCTCGGGCACCTGCTGTGGGACGGCACGGAGGCCGAGGTGGCGTTGCTGGTGGAGGACGCCTGGCAGCGGCGGGGGGTGGGTTCCGCGCTCCTGCGGGCGCTGGTGGAGATGGCTGCCCGGGAACAGCGCGAGGCCGTCTACACCGTGGCCTCGCCGTCCGACGCGGGGATGCTCGCGGTGATGCGTGCCGTCGGCCTCTCCGTGGAGCGGCACCCCGAGGAGGGCGCCGTGGTGCTCTCCGCCAGGCTGGCGGCCCGGCCCACGGCGACCGTGCTCCCGGCGCGCGCCCACGGCTGAGTCGCGGACGGCCCGAGCCGCCCGGCCGGTCAGGAATGTCGGGGCCGAATGCTGATGACGAACCCGGCCCCGTCGTACCAGGATGGGCGCATGTCCGTTATCACCAGTGACACCAGCACCTCGCTCCCCCGTCAGCTCGCCGACAGTTATGTGGACGCGCTCGTCGAACTCGACCCGATCACCGGCACCTTCCTCGGAGTCCCCGAGAGCGCGGACCGCCTGCCCGACTACTCCCCCGCCGGCCAGGAGGCCCGCGCCGAGCTGGCCCGCACGACGCTGGAGCGGCTCGCCGTCGCCGAGTCGCTGCCCGGCGCCGAGTCCGCCGGCGAGCGGCGCTGCGCGCGGCTGCTGCGCGAGCGGCTGACCGCCGAACTCGCGGTGCACGAGGCCGGCGAGTCGCTCCGCGCGGTGAGCAACCTCTTCTCGCCGATCCACGAGACGCGGGACGTCTTCAACCTGATGCCCACCGAGTCGGACGAGGACTGGGCGACGGTGGCCAGGCGGCTGCGGGCGCTGCCGGACGCGGCGGAGAGCTACCGGCAGTCGCTGGCCGCGGGGTTGGAGCGCCGGCTGCCGGCCGGACCGCGGCAGGTTTCCACGGTGATCGGGCAGCTGGGCGAGTGGATCGGCGGCGCGGACGACGGGAGTTGGTTCGCCGGCTTCGTCGCCGGTGGGCCGGAGAAGCTGCGTGCCGAGCTCGACGCGGCGGCCGAGGAGGCGACCGGGGCCGTGGCGCGGCTGCGGGACTGGCTGCGCGACGTGTACGCGCCGGCGGTCGAGGGCGCGCCGGAGATCGTCGGCCGCGAGCGGTACGCCCGGTGGGTGCGCTACTGGAACGGCACCGACCTCGACCTGGACGAGGCGTACGCCTACGGCTGGTCGGAGTTCCACCGGCTGCACGCGGAGATGCGGGCCGAGGCGGAGAAGATCCTGCCGGGCGCCACTCCGTGGGAGGCGCTGCGCCACCTCGACACGGCGGGCGAGGCCGTCGAGGGCGTCGAGGAGGTGCGGGTCTGGCTGCAGCGGCTGATGGACGAGGCGATCGAGGCGCTGGACGGCACCCACTTCGAACTGGCGGAGCGGGTCAAGCGGGTGGAGTCGATGATCGCTCCCGCGGGCAGCGCCGCCGCCCCCTACTACACGTCGCCGTCGCTGGACTTCACGCGGCCCGGGCGCACCTGGCTGCCCACGCTGGGCGAGACCCGCTTCCCGGTCTACGACCTGGTGTCGACCTGGTACCACGAGGGAGTACCGGGCCACCACCTGCAGTTGGCGCAGTGGGCGCACGTGGCGGACGACCTCTCCCGGTACCAGACGACGGTGGGCATGGTCAGCGCCAACGCGGAGGGGTGGGCGCTGTACGCGGAGCGGCTCATGGACGAGTTGGGCTTCCTGCGCAACGCCGAGCGCCGTCTCGGCTACCTGGACTGCCAGATGATGCGCGCGGTGCGGGTGATCATCGACATCGGCATGCACCTGGAGCTGGAGATCCCGGCGGACTCGCCGTTCCACCCCGGCGAGCGGTGGACGCCCGAACTGGGTCTCGAGTTCATGCGGCGGCACAACGGACGGCCGGCGGAGTTCGTGGAGAGCGAGCTGGTGCGCTACCTGGGCATGCCGGGCCAGGCGATCGGCTACAAGCTGGGCGAACGGGCCTGGCTGCGGGGCCGGGAGGCGGCACGCGCGGCGCGGGGCGCGGCGTTCGACGCGAAGAAGTGGCACATGGCGGCACTGTCCCAGGGCTCGCTCGGGCTCGACGACCTGGAGGCGGAGTTGGCCGCGCTCTGACCCACGGGCCGGCGCCGGGCACGACCTTCCACGCCCGGCGCCGGCTCGACGGCGGCTTGGGACTGCCGAATGGGGCCGGTGGGTGTCAGCCGGTTTTCTCGGGGCTCATCCGGTGCGGTGGCGGACGGTGGAGCCGTGGCGGGTCTTGACGACCTCCAGTTGGGCGGGGATGCGGGCGCGCAGGTCGGGGACGTGGCTGACGATGGCGACGCTGCGGTCGTGCTCGCGCAGCCCGTCGAGCACGTCGAGCACCTCGTCGAGCGACTGCTCGTCGAGGCTGCCGAAGCCCTCGTCGACGAAGAGGGTGTCGAGCCGGGGGCCGCCGGCCTCCTCGGCGACGACGTCGGCGAGGCCGAGCGCGAGGGCGAGGGAGACGAAGAAGGACTCGCCCCCGGAAAGGGTGGCGGTGTCCCGGGTGCGCCCCGTCCAGGCGTCCATGACGAGCAGGCCGAGGCCTGAGCGGGCGCGGTGGGCGGCCCTGGCGTCGGTGTGGACCAGGGTGTACCGGCCGGCGGACATGCGGTGGAGTCGGGTGCTTGCGACGGCCGCGACCTGTTCCAGGCGGGCGGCGAGCACGTAGGTCTCGAGCCGCATCCGGTACTCGTTCTCCGGCGAGGTTCCGGCGGCCAGGCCGGCGAGCCTGGTGATGCGGCGGGAGGCGAGGCGCAGCGGGGCGAGCTCGGTGGCGTCGGCCGCGGCGGTGGCGGACAGGGCGTCGAGTTCGGCGCGGCGGGCGCGGGCCACGGACTCGGCGGTGGCGGCGGCGCGTAGCCGGCCGGCGGCGGCGGTCAGGGCGGCCCTGGTGGCCTCGGCGTCGGCCGGCGGCTCGGCCGCGGCGGCGGTGGCCGCCGGGTCGGCGAGCGCGGCGGCGACGGC